>NZ_JAKEVK010000069.1:0-20912 GCF_022398435.1 Pseudoalteromonas sp. Isolate6
GTGAAGTTGACACATCGTGTTGCATTTAGCATTATTGGACAGTTGATATCTGTCGAATGATATCAGGGTTGCTCTTAGTACGCTAAGAGCGCGAAAATTATAAAAGTAACATTACTTAATTGGTTGGGAACTATGTCTGTTAAAATCAGAAAGAGCCTTGTAGCTACGGCGCTTTTAGGCGCGACAGCTTTTGCAAGCAGCAATGTGATTGCAGATCCTTTGAATGACATACAAAAAGTAGGTCAGCAAACTCAAACGGCTGCTAAAAAGTCTCAAGAAAAGATTGACAACCTATATGGTCAGTCTCAAGAAATGATCGCGGAATACCGCGGCATTATCGACGAAACAGAACTGCTAAAAGTGTATAACGACCACGTTGCACGCCTTGTAGCAGACCAGAATGCTGGTATCGAGTCTTTTGATCGTCAAATTGGTACTATTGATAAGACAAAACAGGACGTTGTGCCTTTGATGTATCGCATGATCGATACGCTTGAGCAATTCATCAAAGCGGACGTTCCGTTTAATCAGGAAACGCGTCTAGAACGTGTTGAAAGACTTCGTAGCATCATGACGAATTCGTCAGTGACTACATCTGAGAAGTTCCGTCAAGTGCTTGAAGCTTATACGCTTGAAACTGGTTACAGTACAACAATGGTAGCGAGCCAAGGTTCACTTGAACAAAATGGTAAAAATATCAATGTTGACTTCGCACGTCTTGGCCGCATCGCATATGTTGCTCAGTCGTTCGACCAAAAACACGCTTGGGTGTGGAACAACGACACTAAGCAGTGGGATCAACTGGGTGAAGAGTATCTTAAGCCAGTTAAGAGCATGATCCGTATTGCACGTAAGCAAGCGGCTCCTGAACTTGTAAACCTACCTATCTTTGGCGCGGAGTAATTAATGATGAAGAAACTATTTAAAGGTTTTGCAGTTGCTGCAGCGTTAACAGTTTCTGCTGGTGCCGCGCTAAATGCACACGCAAATACTGAAGCCTTAGACAAAATCCTAGAGCAGGTTAAACAAAACCGTATCTCTGAAGGCAAGATCAACAAGCAGCGTGAACAAGAGTTCTTAAGTGACCGTGCTGATAAGCAAGCGCTTCTAAACAAAGCAAAGCGTGACCTAGCTGCTGAGAAAGCACGTGGTGAGCGTTTAAATGAGCAGTTCAAGCAAAATGAAATCACGCTTGCTGAAAAAGAAGTTGAGCTAGAAAATGCTAAAGGTACGCTAGGTGAGATGTTCGGTGTTGTACGTCGTTCAGCTGCTGACGCGATCGGTTCAATCGAAGCATCACTTGTAAGTGCTGAAAAGCCTGGACGTGCAGAAGTACTTCGTTCATTAGCTGAAGCGAAAGAGCTTCCGACTACTCGTGAACTTGAAGAGCTTTGGATTGCTTTCCAAACTGAAATGACAGAGTCTGCTAAAGTTTCTAAGTTTGAAGCAGAAGTTGCTGAGTTAAGCGGTGACGTGAACGTTAAAGAAGTTACACGTGTTGGTAACTTTAACCTTGTAACTAAAGACGGTTACGTAATTTACGACGCTGAGAACAAGCAAATTGTTCCTCTTGGTAAGCAGCCAAGTGGCGAGCTAGGTGGTGTTGAGCGTCTAATCGGTGCAGCTGCTAATGAATATGCGATGTTTGCTGTTGACCCGACACGTGGTTCACTTCTACAACTAAATACGCAACGAGCAACGATGGAAGAGCGCTGGCACCAAGGTGACACAGTAGGTTACATCATCACTGCATTACTTATCTTAGGTGCGTTAATTGCAGTTGTTCGTATGCTTGACCTATTCATCGTTAGTGGCAAAATTAAAGCGCAAATCAAAAACGCGAATAACCCTAACACAAACAACCCTCTTGGCCGTATCCTGAAAGTATATCACGATAACAAAGACCAAGATGTTGAAAACCTAGAACTTAAACTTGATGAAGCTATCCTACGTGAAACTCCACGTATTGAGATGGGTGTAAACATCATCAAGATCCTAGCGGCTATCGCGCCACTACTAGGTCTACTAGGTACGGTTGTTGGTATGATCATGACGTTCGAATCAATCACGCTATACGGTACTGGTGATCCGAAAATCATGGCAGGTAACATCTCTCTAGCGCTAGTAACTACAGCTCTAGGTCTAATTGCAGCTCTACCTCTAATTCTACTTCACGCTGTTGTACATGGTCGTAGTAAAGCGGTTCTACATATCCTAGATGAGCAAAGCGCAGGTATTGTTGCTGCTCACGCGGAGAAGGAGAAAGCCTAATGTTAGTCCTGATGGAGATATGGGAATCTATCAGGGATTTTGTTGCTACAGGCGGCGATGTATTGTACGTGGTCGCGATAGCACTCTTTCTAATGTGGGTTTTAATGATTGAGCGCTATTGGTTCCTACTCGGCGAATTTCCTAAGTTACACAAGGATATCGTCGCTAAGTGGGACGCCCGCCAAGATACTACGTCTTGGTACGCACACAGAATCCGCGATGCTTGGATTTCTGAAGCGTCTGAAAAATTAGATGAGCGCATGTTGATTATCAAAACATTGGTTGCGATGTGTCCATTAATCGGTCTTTTAGGTACAGTGACAGGTATGATCACAGTATTTGAGACAATGGCTACTCAAGGTACGGGTAACGCACGATTAATGGCTTCAGGCATTTCAATGGCTACGGTACCAACAATGGCTGGAATGGTTGCGGCACTATCAGGTGTTTTCTTTAGCACGCGTCTAGAAGCACGTGCAAAAATGGCTAAAGAGAAGCTAGTTGATAGCTTGCCTCATCACTAGAGAGAGATTGAACTATGGCACGTAAACAACGTTTTCGTGAAGAGGAAGATGCAGCAGTAGATATGACGCCGATGCTAGACATCGTATTCATCATGCTTATCTTCTTCATCGTAACCACTTCTTTTGTTAAAGAAGCTGGTATTGAGGTTAACAAGCCAAAAGCGGCACAAGCACAAAAGACAAAGAATGCGAACATCTTTATCGCAATCCGTGAAAACGGTGAGATTTGGATGGATAAGCGTCAAGTTGATGTTGAGCGTGTAAGTGCTAACCTTGAAAGTCTAATGGCTGAGCAGCCTACTGACGTGGTAATTATTCAAGCCGATAAAGGTGCGAAGCACGGCGTAGTTGTTAAGGTTATGGACCAAATTAAAGCGACAGGCGACAACTTGAAGATTTCAATAGCTGGAGATCAGTAATGATTCGACTTCTGTTTTCACTTCTAGCAGGTGGGGCAGTAACTCTCGGCTTGTTCTTTTTCATGTCATATCTTATCTCCGGAGGAGCGGATAGGGCAGATGTTCAAAAGGAACAGATAGTCGTCGAGATTATGTCGAATCCACCTGAATCAAAGGTGCAGCAGCGGAAGCGTGTCCCGCCTCCGCCGCCGCCACCGCCAAAGCAGCCGCCTAAACCGCAGCCGCCTCAGCCAGACACGGCTGATCCGTCTGCTGGTAATATCGGCTTTAACATGCCTAGTATTGATCTAGGTGGTACAGCAGGTGGTTTATCTGGACCTGGTGAATTCGGTCGTGATGGTGATGCAACACCAATCGTTCGAATCGAGCCTAAATATCCGCCGCAAGCTGCACGTGACGGCAAAGAAGGTTGGGTACGTTTATCTTTCACTATCAATGAGCTTGGTGGTGTAGAAGACATCGATGTTATCGATGCTGAACCAAAACGTATCTTTGACCGTGAAGCAAAGCGTGCACTTCGTAAGTGGAAATACCGCCCTAAAGTTGTTGATGGTAAACCCCAGAAACAACCAGGCATCACTGTTCAGCTTGACTTTAAGTTGAATCAAGGTAATTAAGGAGGCAAGACATGAAAAGTTTACCTAAGTTTACAGCTCTTGCTCTTCTTGTTGCTTTGACTGGCGGTATTTACTCAAACTCAGTTTTTGCAGCGCCAAACTATGAAGAGATAGAAAAGCGTAAAGCCGCAAAAACTAAGATCATGGGTGAGCGGGTAGGTAAGAAGGTTGCTAAAGCGTTCGATCTTTATAATGAAGAAAAAGTTGACGAAGCGATTGAAATGCTTCGTGAGCTTGACCCTTCAGATGATTTCGATAAAGCGACAGTAAATCGTTACC
The DNA here is from genome assembly GCF_022398435.1 of Pseudoalteromonas sp. Isolate6. Classification (NCBI taxonomy): domain Bacteria; kingdom Pseudomonadati; phylum Pseudomonadota; class Gammaproteobacteria; order Alteromonadales; family Pseudoalteromonadaceae; genus Pseudoalteromonas; species Pseudoalteromonas sp. Isolate6. The sequence continues at coordinate 4,111 of NZ_JAKEVK010000069.1, forward strand.
TAGGTCAGCTGTATGCTCAAAAAGAGAACTACAGCGAAGCGATAAAATATACTCGTCAAGCCATTGCGCCTGATGCGCTTAACTTTAAAGATCAAGGCGATCTGATGAAGTTATTGGGTGACCTTCTAATGGGTACTGAAAAGTACGCAGAAGGTATCAAAGCCTATGAAGCGTGGATGGATTTTACTGGTGAGAAAGATCCAGCAGTATATGGCCGTATCGCTCAGGGTTATTATGAGCTTAAGCAATTTGCTAATGTAATTGAGCCAGCAGACAAAGCGATAGCAGCATCTGAAGAGCCAAACAAGCAATACTACCTGATGAAGATTGGTGCATACTTTGACCTTAAACAGTTTAAAAAGGCTGTTGAAGTAGGTGAAGTAATGGTTAAAATCTTCCCAGAGGATCCGCAATCATGGACTCGTTTAGGTGGCTTTTATTTGCAAACTGAAGATTACGGTAAAGGTTTAACCGTAATGGAAATTGCATACGATAAAGGTTACTTTGAAAAAGAGAACCATTATAAGATCCTTGGTAGCTTGTACTCACTGGTTGAAGTACCTTGGAAGGCTGCTGTTACGTACGAAAAAGCTATTAAAGATGGCAAAATTGAACGTACAAAAGCGAATGTAACCGCGCTTGCGAGCTATTACCACCAAGCTAAACACATCAGCGATGCTGCTAAATACTATGAAGAAGCTGCAAAGTTTGATGATGATGCAGAGCTTTATGGTAGAGCAGGTGGTTTGTTGCTACAGAACCAGCAATACAGTGCCGCAGTTGTGAGACTGAACAAAGCACTTGAGCTTGGAACTGAAAAGAAAGGCAGTGCATATGCCGATTTAGCAGAAGCTTACTACTATCAGGATAAGTTTAAACAGGCTTACTCAGCAATTGTGAAGGCACAGGATGATCCTCGTACTCGAAAATTTGCTAAAAGCTGGGCAAACTTTATCAAAGATAAAGCACAGCGTAGGGGCGTAAGTCTCTAATGAAAAAGCCCCGAAAGGGGCTTTTTTGATTTCAAAATCTAATGTGGAATTATGAAAAAGCATTTATTGTTCAGCCTGACTTTGGTCGCGTTTATATTCCTACCTGCTTGTAGTGAGCAAAAGCAAGTCGTAAATTATCAAGAGCTCAGAACTTCTTTAATTTCTCTTAATAGCAGTTTAAGTCACTCATCTACTGATAATATTAGTGTGTTGCCATTTACGGAGGGCTACTTACAGCTTAGACACGCGTTATTGGCTAGTGACTTGGATGACTCAGATGTTATGGCGCACAAAGAGTTAGACTACTTAAGAATTCAAGAGCGCTACCCAGAGCGTTACTTACCTTGGCCGGGTAATATTACGGTGCTTAAGAACGTAGAGAATAGGGTGAGTGGCGAAGAGCTTGAACAGTGGCTTGCATTTGTAACAACAAAGCTAAAAGAGGCCGACGAAAGTAATATTCGTCTAAACCGGTTTGAGCGAGAAGCGATAATAAAGCAGCTTGAAAATTCAGCTATTGATGCACCATCACGCTCAACGCTGCTGAGTTATTTGGGTGATTATAAACCAAGAGCGATGCTTGGGCTGCATCAGTTACCTAATGGGAAAGAGTGGTATCAATCAAAACTAAATTTTTACGGGGCTATCCAAGAATCACCTAATAAAGTTTTGGCAATATTATCAAAAATTGATGAGAAAAATAGTAAGTCAATTGTGCTCAATACAACGCCTAATACCCAACAGCCTTATATACTAGAGCTATTGCCAGCTAACTGCCAGAGAATTAGCGGGCTCAACTGGCGTGATGGATTTATTAATGTGCCTTCGACAGTAGCGAAGTGTACAAAGGCAATCGAGCAGCATAAAGCGCTGATCGTAACCTTAATGGCAGTGGATCTGGGAATTCATTATCAAGGGTGGTCCCAAAAGCAAGCATTTGTTGCGCTCAACTCAAAACTAGCGCTGAATGAACAACAAGCACAACAATTGATTGCTAATATAGTCTATTTTCCAGCGACTATTTTTGCTGCATATCCTCATTTTTTAAAGCCTTAGTCTTACAACTGCGACAGCGCTGGGTTGCTGGATCTTGCTCTAGCAACTCAAGCTCTATTATTTGCTCGCAATCGCAGCAATACCCAAACTGACCAATTTCCATTTGGCATAACGCTGCTTCTACTTTCATTAACCTGTCATAAAGTGGAAATTGTTCCGGATTTATTTTTTCCATTACAATATCTAGCCACTTATTAGGTGGATTAAGCTCTAAGGTATTGGCAAGGTTGTGTGTAAACTCGTTGGGTGAAGCTTTTAGCTCTCCCAAAAAGTCACTTCTGAGTGTGGCAAGTTCAGCTTGTAAGCTTTGCTCATAATTATGTGTGTTTTCATTCATGGGCGCTCTCCTATCCGACGTCCCATTATCATTTCAGTCAAACTTTACTGTTATGATTTGAATCAATGTCTGGAGACATTGCGTATTTCTGCAACACCTTCATGACGTCATCTTTGCTTTTAAGCGTTTTGATTTCATCAAAAAGAACATGCGCTCCGCTATACTGACGTTTCAGATAACTTAACCACTGTTTTGTTCTAGCCGAAAAGTACTTTTCACTCATATTCTCATCCTGATGCATAGACGAATGAAGAATATGGTAGACGACATTTTCCCATGTGAGCGGAGTATAATGAGTACCGTTAACATGCGCTTTAATTTTTGCTGCCAAATCGGGGGTGGCTAGCGCACCGCGACCAAGCATCAAATCTTGGCAGTGGCTACGTGTTTGGCAGAGTAGTGCATCTTCAACTTGCCAAATTTCACCGTTAGCAACGACAGGAATGGTTAATCTTGATAATAAAGGCGGGATCTTTTCCCAGTACGCTGGCGGTTTGTAGCCATCTCGCTTGGTTCGAGCATGTATCGCCAAACTCGACGCACCTCCTTGCTGAACTGCATCGACAATTTCAGTGCTATTGGCGTCATCATCAAAGCCAAGGCGTATTTTGGCGCTTACTTGATGTTCGTCTGGTACTGCATCTCTAACCGCCTTAATGATTTGATAGATTTGCTCTGGCTCTTTCAGTAAAACCGCACCGCCACGGCTTTTATTCACGGTTTTTGCAGGACAACCAAAGTTCAAGTCAACACCATGTGAGCCAAGCTTTACGGCCTTTCGTGCATTCGCAGCAAGCGCGTGGGGTACTTGGCCTAGAAGCTGCACTCTTACCGGTGTTCCCGCTCTGGTGTAGCCACCATTTAATAGCTCAGGACAGTATCGTGTAAATACTCGACGCGGAAAGGTGAGATCAACTACACGGATAAACTCAGTCACACAAAGGTCAAAGCCACCGAGATCTGTAAGTAATTCGCGCATTTTAAAATCAACTACACCTTCCATCGGCGCCAGAACAAGCTTCATGTGTTAACCCTTTAGATACAACAAAAATAAAATGGGTCATTGATGACTCATTGAAAAGCGCGACATTCTAGCTAATTGTTTGCTGCAAGTCATCAACAGGCCCAATATCCACAAATGGCAAAAAGAGAACTGATGGACTATAACTGGATGTAAGTCGTAGTGTAGTGAGTGAAACTAAAATTTCTAAAGTTTTGCGAAATAAATGTCTAGGCGTTTGGGTCTACTAATTGAATCAACTATTTTTGAGAGAGCAAATATTATGAATACCGTTAAAAAGAACTCTATTGCCCTTACTTTAAGTGCTGTTGTTGCAGGCACAGCAGGATTAACCGCGACGGACGCGAATGCAAATCCATTTAGTTTTGAAACAATGACTTCAGGCTATCAACTTGACGCAGGTGAAGGTAAGTGCGGCGAAGGCAAATGTGGTGGCGACGCTAAAGGTAAAAAAGAAGGTAAATGCGGCGAAGGTAAATGTGGCGGTGACGCTAAAAGCAAAAAAGAAGGTAAGTGCGGCGAAGGCAAATGCGGTGGCGATGCCAAAGGTAAAAAAGAAGGTAAGTGCGGCGAAGGCAAATGTGGTGGCGACGCTAAAGGTAAAAAAGAAGGCAAATGCGGCGAAGGTAAATGTGGCGGCGACGCTAAAGGCAAAAAAGAAGGCAAGTGTGGTGAAGGTAAATGTGGTGGCAACCACTAAATAAAGGCACCATTATGGTCAACCCAATGACACAATTATTTATGGTAAGGTAGATAACGTCATTGGGTAATTTCAAAATGAAACTATGCAGGCAGAGAAACCTGTGTTTGTGTAGTTCCGAACCGGTTTAAAATAATGTCTAAAGTGAGAGAGAAGTATGGCAGTGCAGTTAGGCAACTTAGGACTTGGCTTGCGCCGTGAAATGGTCGATGAGGTGCTCAATGCACCACCAAAGCAAGTCGACTTTTATGAAGTTGCACCAGAAAACTGGCTCAAATTTGGTGGCAAGCTTGCAAAACAATTTCAAGCATTGACACAACAGCATACCTTTATCTGTCATGGCTTGTCGTTGTCGCTGGGTTCGCCCGCACCGCTTGATCGTGAATTTTTATCACAACTAAAAACATTTTTTAAACAGCATAATATCGCTACCTATAGTGAGCATCTGAGTTACTGTTCGGGAGAGGGGCATATGTACGATCTGATGCCAATCCCTTTCACTGAAGAAGCAATCCATCATACCGCTAAACGGATCCGAGCAGTCCAAGAGCATCTAGAACGCCGAATTGCGGTAGAAAATGTCTCTTACTATGCCGCTCCTGGACAAGAAATGTCGGAGCTGGAGTTCACCCTTGGGGTATTAGCCGAAGCCGATTGCGATTTGCTACTCGATGTTAACAACATCTATGTCAACGCTATTAACCATGGCTACGATGCTGAACAATTCCTAGCGGCTATGCCAAGCGAGCGTATTGCATACGGCCATATAGCAGGCCATTATGTGGAAGCCGAAGACTTACTTGTTGATACACACGGCGCTGAGGTGTCTTCGCCAGTATGGAGCTTGTTAGAGAAAGCCTATGAGCTACATGGAGTATTCCCAACTTTGTTAGAGCGTGATTTTAATATTCCTCCCATGGCAGAATTATTGGCAGAAGCGGGGCAAATTTCAGCAGTACAGGCCAAATACACCAAGCGCTTGGAGCAGGTATAGCTATGTCTTTTGTAGAAACTCAGCAGCAGTTTATGGCATATATTAGAGATCCAGACAACCAACCTGCACCTGAAGGCATAGAAGCTCGGCGCTTAAAAATCTATCAAGAGCTGTTTTTTAATAATGTCGAAGGCTTCGTGAGCAGTGCGTTTCCTGTACTTAAAAGCTTGTATACCAATAAAGATTGGTTGACGTTAATTCGGCTATTTTTTGTGAAGCACGATTGTCATTCGCCATACTTTTTAGAGATTAGCAAAGAGTTCTTGCAGTTTTTACAAACAGAATACGAGCCCTCAGAAGCCGATCCTGAGTTTTTGTTAGAGTTGGCTCACTATGAATGGCTAGAGCTAGATGTGGCAACGACCGTTGAAGCAGAGCATGAGCTTTCGATTGAAGCCCAAGCGCTTACAGAGGTCGAAATGAGCTTGGCAAGTACTACCCGAATTGCACATTATCAATATCCAGTTCATCAGATCAGTGAAACCTTTCGCCCGACTAAAACAGCAGGGCAAACGTTTAGCTTCGCACTGTATAGAGACGAAGAGGACGATGTTCAGTTTGTCGCACTAAATCCGATGACGGCCTTAATGTTGTCAGTGATTGAAGCCAATGATGGTATGCAACTCACTGATATTATAAATATTATCGCGCAGCAAGTGCCTCAGTTTACTGTTGAGCAGCTACAGCAAGGAGCACAGCATACACTTGCTGAATTCGCGGATCTTGGCATTATCAAAACAAAAAACCTTTAAGCCATTGGCAACATCGACTATTATACGGCCTGTTTTTGTCGTGCTTAAACTCGGACTAGGGCGCTAGTCAATGCTTTCTGCAGCTATGCAGTTGGTGCGAGTTGTAAAATTAAAGGTAGTATCTATGTCTAAAGGTGACTTTAAAGATCCGTTCAATGCAAAGTATTTCCTTGCATTTGTTGCTGTGTTTGCTGGAGTTGGTTGTTTAAACGCGATTCTAGGCTGGGCAACAGCGCTTGCATAAGTCAAGCTGAACGTATTTACCTAGAGGCTGCTTTTTGCAGCCTTTTTCGATTTTATACTCGTATACTGCTCACTAAATTGTTCGCTTTTCCTTCATCCTGACACACAAAGTCACTCAGTCGGTTTCAACCGGATAGAAAATTGTTATAATCTCACTCTTTTGTAATAAACTTAAAGCAAAGCAATTATGACGACAGAGAATATGTCATTGATCAAAAATAGTATCGCGACGGTTCCTAATTACCCAAAACCTGGGATTATGTTCCGTGACGTGACTTCACTTCTAGCAAACCCTGCCGCGTTTAAGGCAACAATTGATGCGTTCGTTGCGGTTTATAAAGATGGCGGCTTTACTAAAATCATCGGTACTGAATCGCGTGGTTTTATCTTCGGTGCGCCATTGGCATATGAGTTAGGCATTCCTTTTATTCCAGTAAGAAAGCCGGGTAAATTGCCACGTGAGGTAATTAGCCAGTCTTACCAGCTTGAATATGGTGAAGATACACTTGAATTACACTCAGATGCGATTGAAGCAGGTGATAAAGTGCTACTTGTTGATGATTTACTTGCAACAGGTGGTACTATTGAAGCAACAGCAAAACTGGTTAAGCGCTTAGGCGGTGAAGCCACTGATGCTGCGTTTGTTATTTCATTGCCTGAGCTTGGTGGTGAAAAGAAAATCAACGATCTTGGGATCAAAATCCTTTCACTTGTAGAGTTCGAAGGCGAATAAGCATGAGCTATCAGGTTCTGGCGCGAAAATGGCGTCCGCAAAACTTCCATGAATTAATGGGGCAGGAGCATGTTAAACAAGCTCTGGTCAACGCACTCAATGAAAAGCGTTTGCATCATGCCTATTTATTCACCGGAACACGTGGTGTGGGCAAAACAACCATTGCTAGGATCTTTGCTAAAAGCCTTAACTGCGAACAAGGCGTTACTTCAACGCCTTGTGGTCAGTGTAGTGCCTGTACTGAGATTGAAACCGGTAAGTTTATCGATTTAATCGAAATTGATGCGGCTTCTCGTACAAAAGTTGAAGACACACGAGAAATCTTAGACAACGTACAATATGCACCAACTCGTGGTCGCTACAAGGTTTATCTCATTGATGAAGTGCACATGCTGTCGAAGCACAGCTTTAATGCGCTCCTTAAAACCTTAGAAGAGCCGCCAGAGCATGTAAAATTCTTGCTCGCCACAACTGATCCACAAAAGTTGCCTGTGACTATTTTGTCCCGTTGTTTACAGTTCAATCTGAACGCAATGACACAAGGGCAAATAGTTGAACAGCTAGAAAAAATCCTGCCGTTAGAGCAAGTTGCCTTTGATCCGGTAGCACTACAAACGTTAGCGAAAGCCGCTGATGGTAGTATGCGTGACGCACTAAGTTTGACCGATCAGGCTATTGCACAAACAAATGGCAATTTAACGGTGCCTGCAGTGCAATCTATGCTGGGACTGATGGATAGTGCTCATGCGGTCATTTTGCTGTCTGCAATTTTGTGCCACGACGGTGAAGCTTTACTCAATGCGATTGAAAAAATAGCACTACAAAACGGTAATTTTGTCAGTGTGCTGGACGATTTAATTGCGTTATTGCATGTTATTCAGCTCACTCAACTCGTGCCTAGTGCTGCGCGGTTATCAAATTTTGATAATAACGACATTAAACTATTTGCCGAGCAAGTAGCACCGCAACAGGGGCAGTTGTTGTATCAACTGCTGTTAAATGGCAAAAAAGACCTAAAATGGGCACCTGAGCCTAAACTTGGGTTTGAGATGGTCATGCTGCGATTAATGGCGTTTGAAAAAGAAAGCCATAGCGTAGTGCCTTCCGCTCCTGTGAGCCAAGAAACTTCTGAAAAGCAAAGCAAAGTAGGGGATTTACGAGCGCTGTTAAAAAAGCCAACGGAAGATAACGCTACGGTAGCGTCATCACCTCAGGTGCAGCCGGCAACAGCACCAACATATGCACCAGAAGCAACGACACCAGCCGCGCAACAAACAACACATTATGAGCCGCTGTCGCCAACACCTGCTGCGCAAAGCCAAGCACCAGTTGCCTCTGTGCCATCTGAGGCGGAGATGGCCAACCAATACGACAGCATTATGTCGCAGGCGGTAGAGCAGGGGTTCCAAGAGCAGGCTCCTGCACATCATCATGAAAGTGCGCCAGTTGATGATGCATACGCGCAAATAGCATCGCAAAATCAAGAGGACTGGCCTCGACCTGAGATGCAAAACCAAAGCGCTTCAGAATCTACTGCTACGGCCAGTGTTACCGAGCAGCAAAACCAAGCCCAGTCAGCAATAGCACGAATTTTAAAAAATCGTAATATCTCTGGGGCGGGTCGATTGGTGGGAGCCAATGGTGAGGTAAAAAAGTCTGAGGCGCCTAGTGCGCCAATGCCAATAGAGCAAGCGCCAGCCACGACGGTAACCACACCTGAGCATCGGCCTGAGCCGCAACTGGCACAGCCCGCTGCACCTCGCTTAGCACCAAAAAAGCAAAAGAAAGAAGCGTTTCAAGAGCGCCATAAACCTATTACGGAAAATTTAGCGCCTGAATTGCTAGAGCAGTTATCACCAGTAAAACAAGATGATAACGAACAAAGTATTCAAGTGGAGATCCCTGCACCGGAAAACTTTGTTAGTCCTATCAGTGACATTAAGTTTGCTCACCAAAGCGACGATTGGGCAAACATGATTGAAAAGATGCAATTAGGCGGTCGAATTCGCCAGTATGCATTACACAGTGTGATAACACAGCAAGGCGCGCAGGTACAATTGCAAGTAGATGCGAGTCAACAGCACTTAGACTCCGCAGTGCTTAGAGAGAAACTGACAGAAAGACTAAGCGCATTACTCCAGCAGCCAATCGAGCTTGAGATTAACTATATCGACACGGTAAATAACACGCCGTTTTTGGTACAGCAACAATTAGATGAGCATAGGCTTGTCCAAGCTAAAGCGGCGATGCGTGACGATCCACTCGTCAGCGCGTTTGTCCAAGAATTTGACGCAATGCTTGACGAAAATAGCGTTCAGGCATTGTAATTAAGGGCGTTAGCCCTTATCTTTTATCACAGTAAACCAAATTGAAGTATAAGAGAGCAGAATATGTTTAAAGGCGGAATGGGCAACATCATGAAGCAGGCGCAGCAAATGCAAGAGCGCATGGAAAAAGCCCAAGAAGAGATCAAGAGCCTAGAAGTAACAGGTGAAGCAGGCGCAGGTTTAGTTAAAGTAACTATGCTTGGTAGCCACAACGTACGTCGCGTAGAAATTGACGAAAGCCTAATGGAAGACGACAAAGACATGATCGAAGACCTATTAGCCGCTGCGGTAAACGACGCAGTTCGCCGCGTAGGTGAAGAAACGCAAAAGCGTATGTCAGAAGTCACCGGCGGCATGCAAATGCCTCCAGGCTTCAAAATGCCGTTTTAATAAGCACCAACGGAATAGTTAATTTTTATTTTTCGCGAAGAGAAATAAAAACAACATTTATAGAAAGCTTCGATACTCAAATATCGGAGCTTTTTTATAGCTACAATAAAATTCACGGGCTTTCTTGCTCTGGACTAGATTTTAGATACATGCTAAATGGCCTTGCGTTATCTGTTTCGGTATCGCTTTTCCTATATTCAAATGTCTAGGCTTTGGATAATATGAAGTGGGAATTTTCAGCATAGGAAAGCCACAATTAATTGGTTAATTAGCCTAATCATCTATTCCATGATTTGCACTATTTTAGTGTTTGTCGCGGTTGGTCTGTTGGGATTCGTTGTTTTAGCTGCTCTTAATGTTATATTTGCCATTATTGCCTCGATAAAGGCCAATAATGGTGAAGTGTGGACTTATCCACTCAGTTTCACTTTTAATAAGTAATCAACACTTTGAATAGCAAAGAACCTGCTGTTTGCATTGTTCTGGTTTGCTGTATTGAGTTTAACAATACACCTCACAGCTGCATGATAAATAGAGGCAGGAGCTAATTTAAGGCTTCTGAGCATAAAAAAGGAGCTTCGGCAAACATAGCAGCCCAAGCTGTTTGCCTGCTCCTAATTTACACTTACAGGGCTACGATTCACTTTCCTCTTCAGGGCATTGAGCTATTTGCTCGATATTGCCATTTTCATCTACTTGCTCAAGTCTCACTTTAAATCCCCATAAGCGATAAAGGTGCTTTATCACTTCTTGCTTTGAAGCGGCAAGCGGGATCCCGCCTTGCGGTACATATCTTAGCGTAAGTGAACGATCTCCCCGAACATCGACGTCATAAACTTGAATATTCGGCTCATGGTTACTTAGGTTGTACTGCGCTGAAAGGGCGCTGCGAAGTTGTTGATAACCCATTTCGTCGTGAATAGGGCCAACTTCCAAATGCGGAGATTTTTGTTTATCGACAATGGTAAAAAGCTTAAAGTCGCGCATGAGCTTTGGAGATAAAAATTGGCTGATAAAGCTCTCGTCTTTAAAATTTTGCATCGCAAAATGCAGTGTATCTAACCAGTTGCTTCCCGCAAATTCCGGGAACCACTGTTTGTCTTCTTCCGTTGGGTTTTCGCATATACGGCGAATATCGACCATCATGTTAAAGCCGAGCGCATAGGGGTTTATCCCTGAATAAAATTTACTATTATATGGCGGTTGATACACAACATTGGTATGGCTTTGCAAAAACTCCAACATAAAGGAGTCACTTAGTTTTCCCTCGTCATATAAGTGATTCAAAATGGTATAATGCCAAAATGTAGCCCAGCCTTCGTTCATTACTTGAGTTTGCCTTTGCGGGTAGAAGTACTGTGATACTTTACGCACAATACGAATAATCTCGCGTTGCCAAGACTCCAACAATGGCGCGTTTTTCTCGATAAAATACAGTATGTTTTCCTGAGGTTCTGACGGGAAATGGGAACGGTTGTCGGTTTCTTCGTCTTCACCTTTAGGAATAGTTCGCCATAATTCATTAACTTGGGACTGCAAATAATCTTCCCGTTCTTTTTGCCGCTTTTGTTCCTCAAACATAGAGATCCGTTGCGGCCTTTTATATCGATCAACCCCGTAATTCATCAACGCATGACAAGAGTCAATCAAGTTTTCTACCTCATCAATACCATACTTTTCTTCACATTTGGCGACATAATTTTTAGCGAAGACCAAGTAGTCAATAATGGAAGATGCGTCCGTCCAAGTTTTAAATAGATAGTTACCTTTAAAGAAAGAGTTATGACCGTAGCACGCATGCGCCATCACCAATGCCTGCATAGGCATAGTATTTTCTTCCATTAAATAGGCAATACAAGGGTTAGAATTAATCACAATCTCGTAGGCAAGACCCATTTGTCCACGTTTGTAGGTTTGCTCAGTCTGGATAAACTTTTTACCGTACGACCAATGTGCATAACCAATTGGCATGCCTACACTGGAGTAGGCATCCATCATCTGCTCTGCTGTGATCACCTCAATTTGATTTGGGTAAGTGTCAAGTCTGTAATGCTCGGCTACACGAGCAATTTCTTGATGATAGGTATCAAGTAAATCAAAGGTCCAATCTGGACCATCGTCAATTGGCTGATATGTCATCGCGCAACCTCCCAAAAATTATGCCGCACTTTGCTTATTTTTGTTCTTCTTGAACAGTTCTCTAAAGATAGGGTAAATATCTTCTACACCTCGAATGTGCTGCATAGCAAAGTTGTCAAATGAGTTGGCTATTCCTTGATATTCCCGCCATAGGCTTTGGTGTGCACGGGTCGTAATCTCTATATACGCGTAGTAGCGGACAATCTTAAGTAGTTTGTTAGAGAGTATCTGGGTGCATTGTGGAGAATCATCTGCCCAGTTATCACCGTCAGAAGCCTGTGCGGCGTAAATATTCCAATCGCCTTGGGCATAGCGTTCTTGAATGATTTCGTCCATTAATTTCAGGGCACTTGAGACAATTGTGCCACCCGTCTCTTGCGAGTAGAAAAACTCCTGCTCGTCTACCTCTTTTGCTTGGGTATGGTGGCGGATATAAACTACCTCAATATCTTTATAAGTACGGGTTAAGAACTGATAGAGCAAAATATAAAAACGCTTTGCCATGTCTTTGGTGGCTTGATCCATTGAGCCCGACACATCCATTAAGCAAAACATGACAGCTTTGCTGGTAGGGTGGGGACGCCTTTCGTAATTACGAAAGCGTAAATCGTAATTATCGATGAAAGGCACCGCGGCGATTTGCTCTTTTAGCACTTGGATCCGCAGTTCAATATCATTGATTTTCTGTTGAGGAGGAACAGGTTCAGCGAGCATGTTTGCCAGTTCTTCCTCTAATTCCCTTAACTCTCGGCGTTTACTTGAAGTCATCGCAATACGGCGTGCCATTGAGCCTTTTAAACTGCGTACAATATCTAGGTTACTTGGCATACCATCATTACAAAAGCCAGCTCGATGCGTTTTCATTTGCATTAATTTATCTAACTGACTTTGTTGTAAGTTGGGTAACTCCAAGTCTTCAAATAATAGGTCTAAGTATTCATCTTTAGAAATAGAGAATACAAAGTCGTCTTGTCCTTCGCCTTGATTACTTGCTTCACCATCGCCTGAACCACCCCCTTGCCCAGAAGGTGGGCGTTGGATCCGATCGCCCGTTGAAAATTGATCGTTACCTGGGTGAATGAGCTCTCTATCACCCCCTTTACCCTGATGGAAAGTGGGCTCGCTGATATCTCGTTGTGGGATAGAAATACTCTCGCCACTGGAGATATCAGTCACACTGCGTTTGTTGATGGCCTCTGAAACTGCTTTCTTTATCTGCTTTTTGTAACGGCGGATAAAGCGTTGGCGGTTCAGAGTGCTCTTATTTTTGCCGTTAAGACGGCGGTCAATAAAATGCGCCATATAACACCCTCTTCATACTAACAAGTTACTGTGACTTTCTAACTCTTAAATACCACTCCGAGAGTAGGCGAACTTGTTTTTGGGTATAGCCTTTATCAACCATACGATTGACAAAGTCTTCATGCTTCTTCTGATCTTCAGCAGAGGTTTTTGCATTGAATGAAATTACAGGGAGTAAGTCTTCGGTATTTGAGAACATTTTTTTCTCGATAACCGTTCTTAGTTTTTCATAGCTAGTCCACACTGGGTTGTCACCATTGTGATGGGCTCTTGCTCTTAAAACAAAGTTGACTATCTCGTTACGAAAATCTTTTGGATTGGAAATACCTGCTGGCTTTTCAATCTTTTCCAGCTCGCCGTTAAGCGCGGCTCTATCAAATAGCTGGCCAGTATCTGGGTCACGATATTCCTGATCTTGGATCCAAAAATCTGCATAGGTAACATAGCGGTCAAAAATATTTTGGCCATACTCAGAGTACGACTCAAGGTAAGCTGTTTGTAGCTCTTTACCAATAAACTCGACATATTGTGGGATTAGGTATCCTTTAAGGTGGCTTAGGTAGCGCTCTTGTACTTCGGCATTAAATTGTTCACGCTCAATTTGCTGCTCAAGTACATAGAATAAGTGCACAGGGTTTGCTGCGACTTCGCTATGGTCAAAGTTAAACACACGAGAAAGGATCTTAAAGGCAAAGCGAGTTGATAAGCCGTTCATGCCTTCGTCAACGCCGGCGTAGTCTCTGTATTCTTGATAGGACTTAGCTTTTGGATCTGTGTCTTTTAAGCTTTCACCATCGTAAACCCGCATTTTCGAATAGATACTGGAGTTCTCAGGCTCTTTAATCCGAGACAGGGCTGAAAACTTCGCTAAAGTTTCTAAAGTGCCAGGCGCACAGGGAGCTTCCCTGAGCTCACTATTTTCAATAAGTTTCTCGTATATTTTGACCTCTTCAGACACGCGTAAACAATAAGGTACTTTGACGATGTAAACACGGTCTAAAAAAGCCTCGTTGTTTTTGTTGTTCTTAAAGGTCTGCCATTCAGATTCGTTAGAGTGAGCAAGTATGAGCCCGCTAAATGGTAGGGCCGAAATACCCTCTGTACCATTGTAGTTGCCTTCTTGGGTTGCAGTTAGCAGCGGGTGTAGCACCTTAATGGGTGCTTTAAACATTTCGACAAATTCCATCAATCCTTGGTTTGCAAGGCATAGTGCGCCAGAGTATGCGTAAGCATCAGGGTCATTTTGAGCGAAATGCTCCAGTTTACGGATATCGACTTTGCCCACCAGCGCTGAGATATCTTGATTGTTCTCATCCCCAGGCTCTGTTTTCGCGATAGCTATTTGATCAAGAATCGAAGGGTAACGTTTTACGACTTTAAATTGGGTAATGTCTCCGTTGTACTCATGCAAGCGTTTGGTCGCCCATGGAGACATTATTGTCTTAATATAACGCCCAGGAATACCGAACTCTTTTTCAAGCAGTTCTGCATCTTCTTGTGGGCTAAACAAGCAAAGTGGGTGGTCATTAACGGGTGAGCCTTTTAAAGAATAGACCGGCACCTTTTGCATCAAGTACTTGAGCTTTTCAGCGATAGACGATTTACCACCACCTACCGGGCCGAGTAAATAAAGTACTTGTTTGCACTCTTCAAGTCCCTGTGCTGCATGCTTGAGATACGATACGATTTGTTCAATGGCATCCTCCATACCGTAAAACTCGCTGAAAGCAGGGTATCGAGCTATTACTCTATTCGAAAACAGCCGGCTGAGTCTGGCATCTTTCGACGTATCGATCATTTCTGGTTCGCCTATTGCCATCAGAAGTCGCTCAGGTGCGCTGGCATAGGCAGATTTATCATTTTTACAAATTTCAAGAAATTCCGCGATGGTGTACTCTTCTTCTTGCGCGGCTTCATATCTGGCCTGATAATGTTCAAATATTGTCATAACGACCTCCAATAAGCTACTTGATGTGGTTTGCGGATCACAGATTTAGAAAGGTTACTTAAAGCTTAGTCGTGATATGGAGAATACCCAAAAAAAACTAGATTTTTTATGTATTAATGTTGAGTTACAGGCATAAAAAAGGGCGCTTTTGCGCCCCATTATTGCATCAATACTGATAGTTGATGTTACGCTAGGTTGCTGTTAGCAAAGTCCCAGTTAACAAGTGCCCAGAAGCCTTTAAGGTAATCAGGACGAACATTACGGTAATCAATGTAGTAAGCGTGTTCCCACAGGTCAACTGTGATGATAGGGGTAACACCTTCTTCAGTCAGCGGAGTCGCTGCATTTGAAGTGTTAACGATATCTAGAGAGCCGTCAGCTAGTTGTACTAACCAAGTCCAGCTTGAACCAAAGTTGTTAACTGCTTTGTCGTTGAAAGCTTCTTGGAATGCTGCGAATGAGCCCCATTTTGCATTAATTAGTTCAGCAACTTTACCTGTTGGTTCGCCACCTGCATTTGGCGCAAGGCTGTGCCAGTAGAAGGTGTGGTTCCAGATTTGAGCAGCATTGTTGAAAACACCACCTTCAGAGCTACATACGATCTCTTCTAGTGATTTACCTTCAAAGTCAGTACCTTCGATAAGACCGTTAAGCTTTACAACGTAAGTGTTGTGGTGCTTACCGTGGTGGAATTCTAGCGTCTCTTGAGAAACGTGCGGCTCAAGAGCATTTAGTGCATAAGGTAGTGACGGTAGTTCAAATGCCATATTAATCTCCATTTTTTGGTTGATTTGCCAATAATGCATACGAAAGGTGGCTAACATCAGCCCACTTTTCTATACCATTGGCCTATATAGTGATACTATAATTCCTGACTATTTTACTCAAGTTTTGGCAAACAGCAATGCGTGCCAGTGACTTAATGACTTATAATACACATTCTTTGTGAACATATGCCGAATAGCTGTCAAAGTGTAGAACATCATGACAGACGGTCATGCTAATTTTAGCCATGGCAGCTAATGTTCTATCGTTGCTAAAAGCTAGGCATAATGAATGCAACAGGTGTTGTTATAGTGAGTAGCAAGCTAAAACGCCGATGCTAAACTAAATATTGATAAGTATTGGACGAAACGTCATTTTGAGGTAACTAATGGAAACTATTGACAAGATTAAACAGCAGATCGAAGAAAATCCAATCATTCTATATATGAAAGGGTCGCCAAAACTCCCTAACTGTGGGTTCTCTTCGCAGGCGTCTCAGGCTTTGATGGCGTGTGGTGAGCAGTTTGCTTATGTTGACATTTTATTGAATCCAGACATTCGTGCTGAACTACCACATTATGCAAACTGGCCAACTTTCCCGCAGCTTTGGGTAGAAGGTGAGTTAATCGGTGGTTGCGACATCATTATTGAGATGTTCCAAAAAGGTGAGCTCCAACCTCTTATTGCTGAAACAGCAGCTAAATATAAGAAAGACGAAGCAGCAGCGGAATAAGCTAACCGCTTATGGCAGAGTAGATACTCTGCCATGCTTTATTTTCTAATTAACTTTCTAATCTTATCCAGTCTACTTTTCGTTATAAGCCCTATTTTAGATGTTTGGTTGAAAACCATTTCACTCATATAGTGTGGGGTATCTAGATTTTCATTAACGCCATTGGTATTAATCCAACCTAAAGCAACTCACTTCTCCTACCCAACCAGGTTGACGTTAACGTCAAGCTAAAACGAACTCTATTTTGCATAGCTATGTAAACAGTCTAATAGAGCCTGCTTCGATATTGAGTTTGTAAAATATAATAAGTGAATAATTATTCATTTTTATCGATCTTTACGTTTACGTAAACGTTCATGTGCGACTGTGT
>NZ_JAKEVK010000007.1:0-56326 GCF_022398435.1 Pseudoalteromonas sp. Isolate6
AAAAAATATCATCGCGATAGGGGTGTGAAATAAATTCAATCCCTGCTTAAATATGCCCATGCTGATTTCATAGGCAAACTGGTTATCTTGTGATGCTAGATTGTCTTTAAAAATACCCTTACGTTTACCTAGGAGAAACCATGTTAGAACGTAACATGAATATTGCAGATTTTGACCCAGAACTATTTGCAGCGATTGAAGCAGAAACTTCACGTCAAGAAGAGCACATCGAGCTTATCGCTTCTGAGAACTACTGTAGCCCACGTGTACTTGAAGCGCAGGGTTCTCAGCTAACAAACAAGTATGCTGAAGGTTACCCAGGTAAGCGTTACTACGGCGGTTGTGAGCACGTTGACGTGGTTGAGCAACTTGCGATTGACCGCGCCAATGCGTTATTTGGTTCGACTTACGCAAACGTTCAGCCTCACGCTGGCTCACAAGCAAACGCGGCGGTATTCCAAGCGTTACTTCAGCCACATGACACTGTACTAGGTATGAGCCTTGCTCACGGTGGTCACTTAACGCACGGTTCACACGTAAACTTCTCTGGTAAAACGTACAATGCTATCCAGTACGGTCTAAACGAAGAAACTGGTGAAATCGATTACGCGCAAGTTGAAGCGTTAGCACTTGAGCACAAGCCAAAAATGATCATCGGCGGTTTCTCTGCATACTCAGGTATCGTTGACTGGGCTAAGTTCCGCGAAATCGCTGACAAAGTAGGCGCTTACCTACTTGTTGATATGGCGCACGTTGCAGGTCTTGTTGCCGCTGGTATCTACCCAAGCCCTGTGCCTCATGCACACGTTGTAACAACAACAACGCACAAAACGCTAGCGGGTCCTCGTGGTGGTCTTATCATCTCTGCTTGTGATGATGAAGAAATCTACAAAAAGCTAAACTCTGCGGTATTCCCAGGTGGCCAAGGTGGTCCTCTATGTCACGTTATCGCTGCAAAAGCGGTTGCGTTCAAAGAAGCACTACAACCAGAGTTCAAGTCATACCAAGAGCAAGTGGTTAAAAATGCACAAGCTATGGTTGCGGTACTTCAGGAGCGTGGTTATAAAGTGGTTTCTGGCAAAACTGAAAACCACCTGTTCCTACTTGACCTGATTGATAAAGACATCACAGGTAAAGATGCGGATGCAGCGCTTGGCCGTGCAAACATCACAGTAAACAAAAACTCTGTACCAAACGACCCACGCTCACCGTTCGTTACTTCTGGTCTGCGTATCGGTTCTCCTGCGATCACTCGCCGTGGCTTTAAAGAAGCTGAGTCGAAAGAGCTTGCTGGCTGGATCTGTGACGTACTAGACAACATCAACGATGAGTCTGTACAGGCACAAGTGAAAGAAAAAGTAAAAGCAATTTGCGCTAAATTACCTGTTTACGCATAATTTCGCTCACAAAAAAGCAGTTTTTTGTTATGATTAAGGCCGCATTCAAGCGGCCTTTTTTGTTTTTGAGTCAACGAGAGCGTCTATGCATTGTCCATTCTGTACAGCCAAAGATACCAAAGTGATAGATTCACGTTTGGTTGCTTCCGGCCACCAAGTCCGTCGCCGTCGTGAGTGCATTTTATGCCACGAACGCTTTACTACCTTCGAGGGCGCAGAGCTCTTAATGCCGCGCGTGATAAAGCAAGATGGTACTAGAGAGCCGTTCAATGAAGATAAGTTACTTAATGGCATGCACCGAGCGCTGGAAAAGCGTCCCGTTAGTACAGAGCAAATAGAAGAAGTAGTGCACCAAATTAAATCTCAAATTCGGGGTACTGGCGAACGTGAAGTACCAAGCGACATGATTGGCGAATGTATTATGGAAGCGCTCAAAAAGCTCGATAAAGTGGCTTATGTGCGATTTGCTTCGGTATATCGCTCTTTCGAAGATATTCGTGAGTTTGGTGAAGAAATTGCGAGGTTGGGGGATTGAGCCAGTTCACAGCGCAAGACCATGATTACATGAGCCGTGCTATCGCGCTTGCAAAGCGCGGTAAATACACCACAACACCCAATCCAAACGTCGGCTGTGTGATCGTAAAAGACGGTGAAATTGTCGGCGAAGGCGCGCACTTAAAAGCAGGTGAAGGCCATGCTGAAGTGCATGCGCTTAAGCAAGCTGGAGCTAAAGCCGCTGGTGCAACTGCCTATGTAACGCTTGAGCCATGTAGTCACTATGGTAGAACGCCGCCGTGTGCAAAAGGTTTGATTGACGCAGGCGTCAGCAGAGTGGTTGCAGCTATGGTTGATCCCAACCCACAGGTTGCAGGGCGTGGATTGGCAATGTTAGAAGCCGCGGGCATTACAACAGCCTATGGTTTGCTAGAGCTACAAGCTAGGGCACTAAATAATGGTTTTTTGAAACGAATGGAGTATGGAGTGCCGTTCGTGACCTGTAAACTTGCCGCTTCTGTTGATGGGAAAACCGCATTAAACAATGGCCAGAGTAAGTGGATAACCTCAGCTGCAGCGCGCTTAGACGTACAGCGCTACCGCGCGCAAAGTTGCGTGGTCTTGACCGGAGCCGATACGGTTATGGTAGACAACGCCAGACTCAATGTTCGTGAAGAATTTTTGCAAGACACCGATTATCCTCAATCTGAGCTACGCCAGCCGATACGTGCGATTATTGACTCACAAAATCGTCTGACACCAGATCTTGCGTTATTTACAATTGCATCTCCAGTGATTATTTTCCGCCGTACTATTGATAATTCAGTGCAATGGCCTCATTTCGTAGAGCAAATTGTCGTGCCTGAAATCAACGGTAAGCTCGACCTAAAAGCCGTGCTCAACAAGCTGGCTGAAAAGCACTGTAATTATGTTTGGCTTGAGGCCGGTGCCACCCTTGCGGGAGTAATGCATGAACAAGGGCTAATTGATGAATATATCATCTATTTGGCACCGAAAATAATTGGCGTTGGAAAAGGGCTGTTTAACACCACACCACTGAGTGCCATGTCGCAAATACCAGAGTTAGTGTTTGGCGACGTTTGCCAAGTGGGGCCTGATCTCAAACTTATCGCGACTAAAGAGAAGTAAAATGTTTACAGGTATTATCGAAGCAACAGGAACATTAACTCAATTGCAGCTCAAGGGCGGCGATTTAATTGTTCGTGTGACCACGACATCTCTTGATATGAGCGATGTAAACTTGGGTGATAGTATTGCCACGAACGGGGTTTGCCTGACCGTAACTGAGAAGTTTCATGATGGCTTCAAAGCCGATGTTTCTAACGAAACCTTAAGTTTGACGCGTTTTGCCGAGTACCAACAAGGCCAAAAGGTCAACCTTGAAAAGGCATTGCAGCCGATTTCACGCCTTGGCGGTCATTTGGTGTCTGGCCATGTGGATGGCATCGCTGAAGTGGTAGAGATAACCGCTAATGCCAGAGCGACCGACTATTGGTTGACTGCGCCATCATCGCTAATGAAGTATATTCCGTATAAAGGTTCAGTTGCCATTGATGGCATCAGTTTGACGGTCAATGCCGTGGAACAAAATCGCTTTAAATTGACCATAGTGCCACACACGGCTCAAGAAACGACGATTGCAGGTTTTCAAGTCGGGTCAAAACTAAACCTAGAGGTTGACCAAATCGCCCGCTACCTCGAAAGACTAATTCAGGGTGAGCCAAGCGCTGCCAGCGAGTCCACTCTCACAACCAGTCTATTGGCGAAAGCTGGCTTTATAAAGTAGCCACAGACAAAGTAAAAATGGGAAAACTATGAGTTTAAATAGTGCTGAGGAAATCATCGCGGACATTAAAGCCGGTAAAATGGTTATTTTGATGGACGATGAAGACCGAGAAAATGAAGGTGATCTGATCATTGCAGCAGAGCACATTACACCAGATGCAATTAATTTCATGGCAACATATGGTCGCGGGTTAATCTGTTTGACCATGACACAGGAGCGCTGTGAGCAGCTGAACTTGCCACTAATGGTGAAAACCAATGGCGCTCAGTTCTCTACCAACTTTACTTTGTCTATTGAAGCCGCGAAAGGCGTAACGACGGGAATTTCAGCGGCAGATCGCGCTCGTACAGTGCAAGCTGCAGTTGCCAAAGGTGCAGTACCTGATGATATTGTACAACCTGGTCATATCTTCCCAATCATGGCGCAACCAGGCGGCGTTTTAACGCGTGCAGGTCATACTGAAGCTGGATGTGATTTAGCGCGTTTGGCGGGATTGGAGCCTGCATCTGTGATTGTTGAAATTCTAAATCCAGATGGCACTATGGCACGTCGCCCACAACTAGAAGTATTCGCAAAAGAGCACGATATTAAAATCGGCACCATTGCTGATTTGATTGAATATCGTAACTTAAACGAAACCACCATCGAAAAGGTAGCAGAGTGTAAACTTCCTACCGAGTTTGGTGAGTTTAACCTGGTGACGTACAAAGACACCATTGATAATCAACTGCACTATGCGATGGTGAAGGGCGAGATCAAATCGGAAGAAGCCAATTTAGTCCGTGTGCATTTGCAAAGCACGTTTAACGACATTCTTCATTCAGATCGTAGTGCGGATAGAAGCTGGACACTGCAAAGTGCCATGAAGCACATCGCCGACAACGAAGGCGTATTAGTCATTCTTGGTAAACAAGAACGCAGCGAAGAAATGGAAGCGCTGGTTAAGGCATTTGCTGCGGAAGATGCGGGTGAACAGGTGAACTACCGTAAATTCCAAGGTACTTCGCGCACCGTAGGTGTGGGGTCGCAAATTTTGGCTGATTTAGGCATTCAGAAAATGCGCCTAATGAGTCTACCTAAAAAATATCATGCACTGTCTGGTTTCCACTTAGAAGTGGTTGAATACGTCGAACCAAAATAATCCCAAAATGCTAAATTGATCGCAATCGCCTATATTCAGATAGTAGGCGATTGCCATATTACTGTGCTATCATGCGCCTCAATTTGGCAATTGCTCATACAGATTAGGAACATCTAATGAAAGTAATCGAAGGTAATAAATACGCTCCTGGCAAAAAATTTGCCATTGTCATTTCACGTTTTAACGATTTTATCGGTAGCAGCCTACTTGAAGGCGCTGTAGATGAATTAAAACGTACCGGTGGTGTTAGCGATGAAGACATCACGGTTGTATATGTACCGGGAGCGGTTGAACTACCACTGGCAGCAAAACGCGTTGCGATGAAAAAAGAGCACGATGCGATTATTGCGCTAGGCGTGATTATTCGTGGTGGTACGCCACACTTCGATTTAGTTGCTAACGAGTCTAACAAAGGCTTAGCTAGCGTTTCATTAGATTATGACATCCCTGTTGCTTTTGGTGTACTTACTACTGAAAGCATTGAGCAAGCTATCGAGCGCGCGGGCACTAAAATGGGCAACAAAGGGGGAGAAGCCGCCCTTGGAGCTCTAGAAATGGTGAACGTGCTAGAGCAAATTTAAGAGGAATCTCAGTGAAACCAGCAGCTAGACGCAAAGCACGTGTACTTGCTTTACAAGCTATTTATTCTTGGCAGCTAAGTGGTAACCCAATTGCCGATATCGAACAGCAAATGCTGATCGAAAACGACGTAACGAAAGTCGATGTAGAATACTTCAAAGACTTAGCACGTGGTGTTGTTGTTAACCAAAAGCAGCTAGACGAAGCAATTCGTCCGCATTTAGCTCGTCCACTCGAAGAATTGGATATGGTTGAGCTTGCCGTATTACGTGTTAGTGCTTATGAGCTTAAATTCCGTGAAGATGTGCCATACAAAGTGGCTATCAATGAAGGCATTGAGTTGGCAAAAATGTTTGGCGCTGAAGAGAGTCACAAGTTCGTCAATGGTGTACTAGACAAAGCGGTTAAGTTTATTCGCAAATAAGCTTTACTATAGGAATAGCCGGCCTTGGCCGGCTTTTTTGTGTATGAAAGAATTTGAGCTAATCAATCACTATTTTAAAGGCCGTGGCATTATTCGCCGAGATGTAGAACTTGGAATAGGTGATGACTGTGCCTTGGTTTCAGTTCCTGCTGGCAGTCAACTTGCAGTAACAACCGATACGCTAGTTGCGGGTGTGCACTTTTTTGAAGATATTCCACCGCGGGCGCTTGGCCATCGTGTTATTGCGGTAAATCTTAGCGACTTAGCAGCAATGGGCGCTGAACCTACTTGGGTGTCGCTTGGTTTAACGTTACCCAGCGCTGACATAGAGTGGCTAGAAGCCTTTACTGAGGGGATGCATGAAATCGCTGAGTACTATAACGTACAGGTGATAGGTGGCGATACAACGCAAGGTCCATTGACCATCACAGTGTGTGCAAAAGGTATTATACCAACCGGTAAAGCGCTCAAGCGTTCAGGAGCACGAGTAGGTGATTGGATTTATGTGACTGGCCCACTTGGTGATGCAGGACTTGCAATCGAAGCGCGCAAGCAAGGTTGGACACTTGAGCCAAAACACGGCAAAGCGGCTCTGGAAAAGTTTCATTACCCAGCGCCACGTGTTGCTGCGGGTCAAGTTCTTAGGGGTCTTGCCACCTCTGCAATTGATATCTCAGATGGTCTACTTGCGGATCTTAAGCACATTTTACGTAGCTCTTTAGTGGGGGCTAAGATAAATGCGGATAAAGTTCCACAGTCAGATGCACTGCGTTCAAGCCTTGATGAAGACGCACGCATGCGATTGGCGCTCGGTTTTGGTGATGACTATGAATTGCTCTTCACTGTCAATGATAATAACAAAAATGCCGTGGAAACTAGGTTAAAGCAATATGGCGTTGAACCTGTTTGTATTGGTCAAATAACGGCTAATAATGGTGAGGTTCAATTACTCAACAAAGGCCAACCTTACCAGCTCACCGGGCTTGGTTTTGAGCATTTTAGCTAGGAGTAGGTTTGGCTAAACAACGTGTATTTAATTTAAAGAAGCCGCATCAATTTTTTGCGCTCGGGTTTGGTTTAGGATTAGCAAGGAAAGCGCCAGGTACATTTGGTACTTTAGCTGGATTACCATTTATCTTTGCAACTCAAGGTGAAGCGATTTGGCTGCAATGTCTAATTGCTATTGCCATGACGTTATTTGGGATCTGGGTGTGTGGTAAAACAGCGGACGATGTTAATGTTCATGACCACCCCGCGATTGTTTGGGATGAAGTGGCTGGCTTTTATATCACCATGATAGGGGCTGCACTGAGTTGGCAGTCACTAATCGTTGGGTTTATTTTGTTCCGTTTTTTCGATATTTTGAAACCGGGTCCGATAAAGTGGCTCGATAAGCGCTTGCACGGTGGCTCTGGGATTATGCTAGATGATGTATTAGCCGGCATTTTTTCATTGATTTGCGTGCAAGCTTTGTTTAAAACTGGCATTTTAGTCTAATTGTACTGATGTGATGGAATCGAGATGACAAGGCTATTGTTTTTCATTTTCACTTTGCTGCTACCAATGACGAGTGTAGCGGCGATAGATGATTACGTGGTTAAACAGTGGAATATCCAAAGTGGTTTACCATCACAAAGCGTCAAGAGTGTCGTTCAAGACAATCAAGGCTATATTTGGCTCGGAACTCAGTTTGGTTTAAGCCGTTTTGATGGTCATCAATTCCAAAACTTCAATACGCAAAATACCGAGTTTTTGAATAGCAACGCTATCAATAAATTGGTGGTGGATCAATTCGGTATGCTCTGGGTTGGCACACGTCGAGGACTGTTAAGACTTAACCCACAAACCTTAGAGGCTAGGCGCTTCGACATACAGGGCCCTGTCAGAGATATACTACAAGATGAAGATGGCGGGATCTGGATTGCTGCAAATGGTCTGTATTATGTTTCTGCGAAAAAGCTGACGTTAGCTGCAAATAATATCGAACAAAGTACGTTAGATGTTACCCAAATCAATCAAATAGTGGGCTCAGTGACTAAAATGGCGCTGGTTCCCGATGGCATTTGGTTAGTAAATGAACGTCACTTACTTAAAATTAGCGAATCGAGCAATCGTAATGGAGATGGAGTTAGACTTGAGTTAGCGAGCAAGGTCTCACTACCTGAGCAGTTAGCGCAAACCATTATTCATGACCTAGCTTGGGTTGATGGTAAGCTGTTTTTAGCATCAGAGCTGGGGGCTTATTTTCTAGATATTGATGAAGTATTACGCCGCTATCAAGAAGTGGGTAATAACGCTGTGTATAAATTTCTCAACGATAAAGACGGTGGGCTGTGGGTCTCTACTTATGGGCGACTACTTTATCGACAGAATAATGGCGTTTGGCAAGCGGTAGAGCCGATACAACTTGATCAAAGTATCTGGTTTGCTGATATCTTTATGGACAAAGACAATAATATTTGGCTTGCTAGTTTAAACGAAGGACTTTGGCTTGCGCATTCGGGGAAGGTCGAGCGTCATCATATTGGTTTGAAGACTAATCAAGCCATTTCGGCAATCACACAAGGGCCCGGTGGTCAGCTCTGGGTTGCAAGCCGAGAAGGGCTTGGGATCATTGAGCCGAACGACAATTATCAACCAATACTGACGAGTGCTCAATTGAACCGCTCAGTAATACATGACCTTGAGTTTATCGGCGAAAAACTTATCCTCGGTACCGATCGCGGTGCACTTATCTATGAAAATGGTTCACTGCAAAAATTAAATGAAAGAGAACTTAGGCAAAACCCTGTCTTTTCACTTAGCCCATCAAATCGCGGGGGAATGTGGTTTGGTACGGGAAGGGGGTTATACCGATTAGATTATAAAGGTATAACACCATTTGCCTATAATGCCTTCCTTGGCAGCCAATTCGTTACTTTTATTCAGGACTTTCCGAGGTATGGCTTTATCGGCACGAATAAAGGTGCATATCGCTATAATGAAAAAGGTATTGAAAAAATTGGTGCGCAAACCTCGTTGGACACCGCTTACATCACCAGTATTTTGCATTTAGATACAGTGACTACTTTAGTTGGCTCCCTCAATGATGGATTATTCTATCGCACCTCCGATGGTGACTGGTACCAACTTGATGCCTCAAATGGCCTACCTTATGGCTCAATTTTTTCGTTGCATTTTGATAAGAGCAATCAGCTAGTTTGGGTAAGTACGATGAAAGGGGTATATCGCATGCCCGTTGCACAATTTGGCGATGTGATAGAGAGTTTACAAGTTGAGCAAGTGATCAGCCCATTTGACCGGCAGCTTGATGGCAGACCGAGCCAGTGTTGCTCGGGTCTTGGCCATGATGCTGTAGTGGAAACTGAGTCCGCTATTTTTTACCCCAGCTTACAAGGCGTGGTAGAGATCCCCAAAAACGTCCTGCTGTTTGGTGGTGGAGATCTAATGCCTCGATTAGAATCACTCTCTACCCATGACAGAGTATTTAGTACTGAGTCCTTAAATCAAGTTATTCAGCTTAATACTTCAGAGCGTGACTTAACCATTAATTATACTGCAATCGACTTTTACGCGCCGCATAGTATTGAATTTAGATACAAGCTAAAAGGGCACGATACGCAATGGCGTGATGCTCAGTCTCGGCGTGAGGCGATTTATACTAATCTACCACCAGGTAACTTTACCTTTATGTTAGAAGTTAAGCGCCAAGGGCAAGATTGGGAGCAGGCGAAGGTGCTTGACTTATCCATCACATTACCGCGCCGTTTCGATGAGACGATTTATTTTAGATTATTTATCACCTGTGCATTTATCTTTATGTTCTATCTGATTTTTTGGGTATTCAGAGCACAAGAAAGAAGAAAACAAGCTGCACTTGAGGCATTAATCGCAGAGCGTACGACAGAGCTCAGGAAAGCTAACGAGAAGCTGAACCAGGTCAATACTCAGCTTAAACTTGTGAGTCACTCAGATGAATTAACGGGGTTACGTAGTCGTCGCTTTCTATTTGATCAGTTACCAAAAGACGTTGAGCATTATCAGCGCAATGCACAGTCATTGCAGGCTCAAAATAAGAGTTTGGTATTGATGATCATGAATATTGATGATTTCAGTAAAATTAATGACTCTTATGGTCCAATTGGCGGTGATAGTTGTTTGCAGCAATTGGCTACGCTATTAAACACACGCACTCAAGGGTCAGACTATGTGGTTCGCTGGAGTGGTGATGAATTCTTATTGCTATTGCGCGATTTTAGCCGAGACTATATCGAAGAATACGTTAGCGACTTGTGTAAAGCGATTGCTGAAACCGATTATCTCTTACCTAACGGCAAAACTACCAAGCTCACAGTGTCAATGGGCTGGTCTTACTATCCGCTACCACTGTTGGGCGGTAAGGTTATTGGCTGGGAGTCTTCGGTGAATCTTGCTGATATTGCCTTGCATCAAGTTAAGCAACGTGGCGGTGATGGCGCGGCTACTATCATTTTTGATGAACAGTTAGATGCGTTTGAGTTTGAGCAAAGTGCGAACATAGAGTCTCAGTTGCAACTATTGCAGGGCAATGGGCTTGCAGACGTTAGGGTGTGGATGAGGTAAGTCTTTAAAACTGCCAATATATCCGATAGTTTGTAGAGAATAAAAAAGGCTTTCAACTGAAAGCCTTTTTTGCAACTTTAAATTTATTTAAGCCAAGCTTTAATTTGTTGGCTTATTCCTTCACTACTTAAACCAAGCTCTGCGTGGATCTCAGCTTGTGAGCCGTGTTTAATAAATTCATCAGGCAAACCTAGTAATTTAATCGGCTTAACGTGCCCTTGAGTCGATAAATACTCACACACAGCAGAGCCTGCACCACCTGCAATGGCATTGTCTTCAAGTGTAACGAAGCGCTCATGAGTTACCACTAGCTCTTCGAGAAGAGCCGTGTCTAAAGGTTTTACAAAGCGCATATCCACAAGTGTCGCATTTAGCTCGTCGGCAACGGTTTGAGCATTTTCAAGCAATGTACCAAAGCTTAAAATTGCAAGCTTTTCACCCTCTCTTACAATTTTGCCTTTGCCAATTTCTAACTCAGCCATGTCTGTACTAATGTCTGCGCTTCCAGCACTGCCTCTAGGGTATCTTACCGCTGCTGGCCTATCTAGGCGATGACCTGTGTAGAGCATTTGACGACACTCATTGAGATCGCTTGGTGCCATGATCACCATATTAGGGATACAGCGCAAGAAACTTAAGTCATATGCGCCCTGGTGTGTTTCACCATCCGCACCAACGACACCTGCACGGTCAATAGCAAACAACACCGGTAGGTTTTGTAGCGCGACATCATGAATGAGTTGGTCGTATGCGCGTTGTAAGAAACTAGAGTAGATTGCAACCACTGGGTTGAGGTCTTCACATGCAAAACCCGCGGCCAGTGTTACAGCATGTTGTTCAGCAATGGCAACGTCGAAATACTGAGTAGGGTACTCTTTTGAAAAGCGCACCATACCTGAGCCTTCACGCATTGCTGGTGTGATTGCCATCAACTTATTATCTTGCGCTGCCATATCACAAAGCCAATCTCCAAACACCTTTGAAAAGGTCGGTGCGCTGGGTTTTGATTTGGGTAAGCTGTGCACGCTTGGATCGAACTTAGGCACTGCATGATAACCAATAGGATCTGCTTCTGCTGGTTTATAGCCTTTTCCTTTTTGGGTTTTAACATGTAATAGTTGAGGGCCTTTCAGATTTCGCATATTGCGCAGTGTATCAACCAAGGTATCTACGTTATGCCCGTCAATTGGTCCAATGTAATTAAAACCTAATTCCTCAAAGAAAGTGCCCGGAATTATCATCCCCTTTAAATGCTCTTCCATACGGCCTGCAAGCTCCTTGACCGGAGGCACGCCAGACAGCAATTTTTTGCTGCCTTCTCGAATGTTGGTGTAAAAGCTGCCGGAAAGGATCTTGGCGAAATGGTTGGTGAGTGCACCAACGTTTTCCGAAATAGACATTTCGTTGTCGTTTAGGATAACCAGCATATCTGGA
The DNA here is from genome assembly GCF_022398435.1 of Pseudoalteromonas sp. Isolate6. Taxonomy (NCBI): domain Bacteria; kingdom Pseudomonadati; phylum Pseudomonadota; class Gammaproteobacteria; order Alteromonadales; family Pseudoalteromonadaceae; genus Pseudoalteromonas; species Pseudoalteromonas sp. Isolate6. The sequence goes on from NZ_JAKEVK010000007.1 coordinate 11,880, forward strand.
TTGATGTCGCCTGCGTGATTCATTGCTTCAAACGCCATACCTGCGGTCATCGCACCATCACCAATAACAGCGACGGTTTTACGTCCAATTCCCTCTTTTTCGGCTGCGATAGCCATACCAAGTGCTGCTGATATCGATGTACTTGAATGGCCAACGCTAAACGTATCGTATTCGCTTTCTTCTCTGTAAGGGAAAGGGTGCAAGCCATCCTTTTGACGGATAGTATGCATTTTATCTCTTCTACCTGTCAGTAACTTGTGCGGGTAGGCTTGATGACCAACATCCCAAACGAGTCTATCGCTTGGTGTGTTATACACATAATGCAAAGCCACGGTAAGTTCTACAGTACCTAAGCCGGAGGCAAAATGACCGCTACTTTGAGAGACTGAGTTCAGCAAATACTCGCGAAGCTCATCACTGAAGGCGGTTAACTTGTGCTGGGGTAATTGACGGAGTTGACTTGGCTCGTCAATTAACGCGAGTAATGGATACTTGCTACTATCAAGTTTCATGGTATTTATCAGAGTCCTAAGTGAATCTCAGCGCAATTCCTCACGTGGTTCACTTCATAATTATTAAAATTCTTCACTAACTGGTCATGATATTATGTTAGCCAGCGTTTACAAAGTACTTGTGAATATTTTCTTAGCTTGGCGTAGTTATTTTATACGTCAGCTTAATATTCTCGATCTATGATGTATTTTGCTAAATCTGCAAGTATTTCCGTGTTGCCATCGATAACTTTGAGTGCATCTAGTGCTTCATCAATCAATTGTTCCGCTTTCTCTTTTGCTTGTGCGAGACCAAGGAGCGCTGGATAGGTAGACTTGTTGTGTTCCAAGTCAGAACCTTGTGGTTTGCCAAGCACAGAAGTATCGCCTTCTACATCTAGGATGTCATCTCTGACTTGGAATGCAAGGCCGATTGCACGCCCGTATATATGCATTGCTTCACGCGCTTGCTTGGTAACTTGTTCAGGGTTACCGCACAAAATCCCCAACTCTACTGCGCAACTTAAGAGAGCACCAGTTTTTAGCTTATGAATACGCTCAAGTTCAGTAATTGTAATAGACCGATCTGTGGCTGCAATATCCAGCGCTTGACCTCCAACCATCCCCGCTAGACCTGATGCTTTGGCTAGTGCGGAAATCATTTTGATTTGTGCATGATGGCTCACTGTGAATTGCTGATCACTTAATAGTTCAAAAGCCAGCGTTTGCAGAGCGTCACCAGCCAAAATAGCGGTCGCCTCGTCAAATTGAATGTGACAAGTTGGGCGGCCGCGCCTAAGCTCATCATCATCCATAGCTGGTAAATCATCGTGCACTAAAGAATAGCTATGCACACACTCTATTGCGGCGGCGGCCTTGTCTAAGTCTTCTGGAGCAGCACCAAATAATTCACCAGTGCAATATACCAAAAATGGTCGCAGACGTTTGCCACCGTTTTCGATGCTATAACGGGTAGCTGCTTTTATATTTTCTTCGGTATCAAGCGCATTATCAAAATAGTGTAAAACGGTGTTCTCTACACGGGTTTTAGCATGCTGCAGTTTTTCTTTTAATTTTGCTGACATTAGGCTTCGTTATCAAATGGCTGTAATTGTGCTTGCTCACCTTCGCCCATTAAAATAGCGACCTGCTGCTCAGCTTGCTGAAGTTTTTGATTTGATGCTTTTGCAAGCTTAATCCCGCGCTCAAATTGTTTAAGTGCTTGATCTAAAGGCAAGCTACCATTTTCCATGTCCGCAACGATTTGCTCCAGTTCTTGCATAGCTTCTTCAAAGCTCAAGTTATCTGGTTTTTTTACTGCCATATATCACACCGACCCGTAAAGTAAAAGTGTGGCAATTTTAGGGGGATTGGACGTCAAGGTCAAAAAAACCAGTGACTTTTTGATCTGTCCGAGTATCGGCATTACAAGATCTGCTATAAACTCGCATTTTAAACTCTTTTTAATATAATAGTGTTAAGTTGTAGAAAAACTTGCCGATAACTCAAACAACAATAACTGCGTGATTTATCACAAATAACTTCCCCCGGAGGACATGTGGATTTAGCAACGGTAATAGGGATCCTGGGTGCCATAGGTTTGATTGTAATGTCAATGGTATTGAGTAGTGATGGCCAGATCGCTATGTTCTATAACACGCCTTCCGTCGTTATCGTATTTGGTGGTTCAATTTTTATCGTGTTGTCCAATTTTACGCTTGGGCAGTTTTTCGGTATTGGTAAGGTGGCCGGGAAGGCCTTCATGTTTAAGATTGAAACCCCTGAAGAGCTGATTGAAAAAGCAGTTGAGCTAGCAGATTCTGCGCGTAAAGGTGGTTTTTTAGCGTTAGAAGAAGCTGAAATCCCCAACCAATTTATGCGTAAAGGCGTCGATATGCTAGTCGATGGTCATGATGCTGATGTTGTGCGTGCTACATTGCAAAAAGATATTGCCTTGACGTCTTCAAGGCATGAATTAGGCGCAGGTTTATTCAAGTCCCTAGCGGATATTGCGCCTGCGATGGGGATGATTGGGACACTTATCGGCCTAGTGGCGATGTTGTCTAACATGGATGATCCAAAAGCAATTGGACCTGCTATGGCCGTTGCGCTTTTAACAACTTTGTATGGTGCGTTTTTAGCTAACGTGGTTGCGATCCCTATTCAGGTAAAACTTGAACTCCGTAAAGATGAAGAAGAACGAAATCAGCGACTTATCTTGGATGCTATATTAGGTATACAAGATGGCCAAAACCCGAAGGTTATTGAAGGTATCTTGAAGAACTATTTGCCTGAGTCTAAACGTGGTGCTGAGGCTGAGGAATAATCATGTCAGATGAGAACGAATGTAAATGTCCCCCTCCAGGTCTTCCGGCTTGGATGGGAACCTTTGCCGATCTGATGTCATTGTTAATGTGCTTCTTCGTACTACTGTTGGCTTTTTCTGAAATGGATGTGCTGAAGTTTAAGCAAATCGCCGGTTCGATGAAGTTTGCTTTTGGCGTACAAAATAAAATTGAAGTAAAGGATATCCCAAAAGGTACCAGCGTTATCGCGATGGAGTTTACTCCAGGAAAGCCAGAGCCGACACCGATTGAAACTATTCAACAGCAAACGGTAGAGATGACGCAGCAGATGCTCGAGTTTCAGGCTGGTGATGAATCTTCTGCGGGTGGTCGGCAAGAACAGCGTGGCAACAAGCGTGGTGGTGAATCAGCCAGTACTGCGCAGGAAATGGCGTCAACGCAAGCAATTGCATCAGCGGATCAAGAACAAGTTAATGAACTTGTGAAAAAGATTGCGCAGCAGCTAGAAAAGCAAATTATGGATGGTGCAATTGAGCTTGAATCGCTAGGGCAACAAATCATTATACGCATTCAGGAGAATGGCTCTTTCCCAGCAGGTAGTGCATTTTTGCAGCCTAAATTTGAGCCTGTGGTTGAAGAAATTGCAGAGTTACTAAAAGATGTTCCTGGTGAAATCACTGTGTCGGGTCACACCGACGATTTTAGAGTGACGAACGAGCTTTATTCGAATAACTGGGATTTATCGGCAACTCGAGCTGTGGCCGTCGCAACTGTGATGGAGCGAGTTCGTGGTTTTGATAAGAACAGAATGGTCGTGGTTGGACACGCAGATACCAGACCGCTTGTTCCCAATGAGAGCAACGCTGATAGACGACGTAATAGGCGTGTCGAAATCTCTATCTTACAGGGTAAAGCGAAAGAATCTGAGCCTATTGAAGTAAGACAAAATTGATTACAGTTTGTTGCCAAATTACAGGGAATTCGCTATTGTTTCCGACGGTTCTACTTAAAGGAGAAATAGAATGATTTCGATAAAAAAACCTCAAAATTTTAGACTACCGGGCGGTAATGGTGAGGGTGGTGATGAAGAGGCAGAAAAAAAGCCGTCTTAACTGATTATAATAATCACTTGACCCATTAAAAATCATCATAACTAATAGTTAGAAGAGTAAATATGTTAGAGGCTTGGGAGTCGGTTAGGCTTTTTTATATCCAATACAGCATTCCACTTTCGCTGATTGCAGTGGTTGCCTGTTTGGTTCTAAGAGATATAAAAGCTGCTCGTTATGCGATTTTGATTGCTTTGTTTTACATTATTGGCTCTTTTACTGGTGATTTTATAAGAGCGATAGACAGTGGTTTAGTTTATCGCTATATATTTTGGGCATTTAACGACATTATTTTTATGGCAATAATTGCTGTTTGGGCTGTAAAAGACAAGGTCTATATGTGGCAGAGTGTGATCGCTCAACTTATTATTATTCCTGCACCGCTCTTACAAATGTTCCGCTTAGTCGACAGGCACTTAATGGAACTTAGTTATTCGTCATACCTCTATGTCACAATTATTCCAATTGTTAACTTTGCCACTTTGTGTTTGGCGTTTGTGCCAGTAGTAGCTTATTTTCAACTGAAACATAAACGATTACAAGCTGATTCACTAGAGAGTGTTGAAGTAGGCAGTTGATAGCCTACTTTTACATGATTTGTATTACCCTAAACTCGGAATAAGGCCAGCCATTTGCATCAGCTGGGAAGCAATGATCATTACACCGAAAGCGGCTGCAAGCCCTAATCCAAGCGTACCACCTTTAACCTGATATCCATCATTGCCTCTAGCTTTTCTCTGTTTCCATACCATAGCAACTGGCAGAAAAACCGCCAATACCACCAATGCAATCGCCGCATATCCCAGTGCCATGATAAAACCTTTGGGATAAAAAAGGGCAAACCCTAGCGGTGGTAAAAAGGTAATGAACGCCGTTTTTATACGGTCTTTCTTGGTATCTTGCTTTTTAAAGGTATCAGCAAAAAAGTCGAATAAACCAAGGCTTACACCCAAGAACGAAGTCGCGAGAGCAAGATCTGCAAATATAGTCACAAATAATTGTACGTTGTCGTTGTGTGCGATAGACGAAATACTAGTGACAAAACCCGGCAGTCCCTCACTTGCCATTAGGCTCTCTTGACCCATAACACCTTGGCTGAGCAATTGCCAGAACACATAGATGATAAGCGGGAGGGCAGCACCAAACATCATTACTTTACGTAGTTGGCGGATATCTACACCCACATACTTAACGATTGATGGGATTGAGCCATGAAAACCAAAGGAAGTAAAAATTACCGGAATTGCTGCAATTACCAGCCCTTGTTCTACCGGCATATCGATGAGGTGCTGGCCGTGAACATAAGGTGTTAAAATAAAGAACAAACTCGCGAGCACAATAACTTTAATAGTAAATAATAACTGATTGAGCTTATCAACTGTACTTGTGCCTAATGTCACTATGGTCGCTATGATAACAGCAAGCAGTACAGAGCCCAGTTGAGGGGTTATGCCATCACCTAACATGCCGACAAGTTTGGTTTGAAGCTGTGCGCCGCCACCTGCGATATAAGCTGCACATAAGGCATAGAACAAAAAGACCATTGAAAAGTTAGCGACATACTGCCCCGTTTTACCAAGTAAGTTTTTTGCTAGTGTATTTAATGTTGCGTCTTGATCTGCGTATTGATGTACTTCCAGCATAAGCAATGCAGTATAGGTCATTAATAACCATGTGATTGCTAATAATGCGATAGCGGTAGAAAAGCCGAGTCCTGCTGATGCAATAGGGAGGGCGAGCATACCCGCGCCAATTGTAGTACCTGCTACAATCAGCATGCTGCCCAAAGTTTTATTCTTAAGCACGTTTTGCCCCTGATTATTATTATCTGGTGAGGCAAGATATAACGAATAGCTCGGAATTGAAACCGTTTTGCTGTTAATGGCTGTTGGACGGGGAATTACGGATACAAAAAAGCCGTATAGGAATACGGCTTTCAAAACAGTGAATATAATGGCACTGTTTATTTTACTTCTTTACCCGCGGCTTGCTGATCTGCATGGTAGCTAGAGCGCACAAATGGTCCGCAAGCGGCGTGGCTAAAGCCTATCTCGTCGGCATATTCTTTTAGCCCATCAAACTCAACTGGTGGCACGTAGCGTTTGACTGGTAAGTGGTGCTTTGAAGGTTGTAGGTACTGGCCTACGGTAAGCATATCTACGTTATGCTCGCGCAAGTCTCTTAAGACCTCTTCAATTTCTGAGATTTCTTCGCCTAGTCCAACCATCAAGCCAGATTTAGTTCTCACTTCTGGGTGCATTTCTTTAAAGCGGCGTAGCAATTCAAGTGACCACTTATAATCGGCACCCGGACGCGCTAGTTTGTAGAGCCTGGGTGCTGTTTCAAGGTTATGGTTGAATACATCCGGTGGGGTTTCGCTTAAGATTTCAAGCGCTCTATCCATACGACCACGGAAATCAGGTACGAGAATTTCGATTGTAATACCTGGATTGTGCTTACGGATCTCGCGAATACAGTCGGCAAAGTGTTGTGCACCACCGTCGCGCAAGTCATCACGGTCAACAGAGGTAATAACAACGTAGCTTAACTTCATGTCTTTAATCGTAAGCGCAAGCTTTTCCGGCTCTTGTGCATCAGGTTTTAGTGGACGACCATGGGCCACATCACAGAATGGACAGCGGCGAGTACAAATTGCACCTAAAATCATAAAGGTTGCTGTACCGTGATTAAAGCACTCAGACAGGTTAGGGCAAGATGCTTCTTCACAAACAGAGTGTAAACCGTGCTTACGCATTGCTTGTTTAATGCCATCGATACGTTCACTTGATTTTGGCAAACGGATCTTTAACCACTCAGGCTTTCTCAGCATTTCTTCGCGTTCTGTTGGCATGACTTTAACTGGGATCAATGCCATTTTTTCTGCATCGCGGAGCTTTACCCCTGGCTCCATTTTGACTGGTTTACTCATACGTTTTCAAACCCTTCAGTGTATTCGACATGCTCAGCATTAATGCGTTTTAGCATGTGTTTTACCAGACCAGCCCCCGCATCAGCGACGGTTTGAGGTCCATTAATTTCGCTACTTTGCACCATATTCATGCCCGCATAACCACAAGGGTTTATTCGTAAAAATGGGTTAAGGTCCATATTAACGTTGAGTGCGAGACCATGAAACGAGCAGCCTCGGCGGACTCTAAGTCCAAGAGATGCTATCTTGCTATCATTTACATAAACGCCCGGCGCATCGGCTTTAGCGTAAGCTTCTATCCCATATTCTTTTAGGGAGTCGATTATACTTTCTTCTAGCCAAGTGACGAGTTCACGTACCCCTATTTTCAATCGTCGTAAGTTGAGCAATACATAAAGCATTTGTTGCCCTGGACCGTGATAGGTAACTTGACCACCGCGGTCCACTTTTACGACAGGAATATCACCGGGCGCCAAGACATGCTCTTCTTTACCAGCTTGACCTTGTGTAAAAACAGGCTCATGTTCCACCAGCCAGATTTCATCCGCTGTGGTGTCATCACGCTCATCGGTAAAAGATTGCATTTTGTGCCAAATTGGCTCGTAACTACAAAGGCCGAGTTGGCGCACAATTAACTTACGAGATTCCATAATTAGGGGTCCTTACCAACTACAGGATGTAACGGACGTCTTCGATGCCACCGATCTCGGTATAAATCTGCTCGATATGCTCTTTGCTGGTTACGGTAACGACAAGAGATACGGCTTCATAGGTGCCTTTGCTGCTTGGTTTAACCTTTGGTGCATAATCACCCGGTGCAATAACCTGCAGTTTAGTTAGGATCTGATCCGTCAAATCGACATTTGCAAGGCCCATAATCTTGAATGTAAATGGGCAAGGAAATTCTAAGTATTCATCAAACTTAGTATTTTTAACTGGTTTTACCACGACGGTATCCTCACAACGAACTACTTGCTGACGCCTTTGTTTGGCCACTAAGATGCTCTTTCAAGCCTGGAGCTGCCAAGGTCGTCATTTATTGGCCGCATTCTATCATTTTTGGCGCAAAAAAAAACGCCTCATGATGAGGCGTTCACTTACATAAAATAGGGTTATTGCGAGATCTGTAAACGTAGATAGTCGTAGATCTTGCTGAAGAATCCACCTTCTTGGATCTCTTCAAGTGTAACTAGCGGGTATTGTGCTACGTCTTCACCTTCAAGCTGTAAGAACAAAGTACCAACTTTAGTGCCTTTCGCCAGAGGTGCTTCGAGTGTTTTATCTAGCTCAAAGTTAGCCTTTAAATTCTTACTTTGACCGCGTGGAATAGTAATAGGCGTGTCTTCCATAATGCCCAGCGATACGGTTTCTTTGTTACCCATCCACACACGCTGATCGGCAAAAGCGTCACCAGCTTGGTATGGAGTAATGGTTTCAAAGAAACGGAAGCCGTAGTTAAGTAGCTTTTTGCTCTCAACTTTACGTGCACGTTCACTCTCCGTGCCCATGACTACCGCAACAAGACGCATATCATCTTTAACCGCTGAAGTAACTAGGCTGTAGCCTGCATCCGAGGTGTGGCCTGTTTTAATGCCATCCACTTCAAGGCTTGCATCCCAAAGTAGTGAGTTACGGTTATATTGCTTTATACCGTTGTATGAAAAAGACTTTTTCTTGTACAAAGCGTATTCATCAGGTACATCACGAATAAGTGCCGCCCCGAGTGTTGCCATGTCTCTTGGGGTGGTGTAATGCTCATCAGTATCTAAACCATGACTGTTAATAAAGTGGGTATTAGTCATCCCCAGTTTTTCAGCATGTGCATTCATCAGATCGGCAAACGCACTTTCGCTGCCAGCAATGTGCTCGGCCATTGCAACACAAGCATCGTTGCCTGATTGAATAATGATCCCATGGTTTAAGTCATCAACACTGACCTGCTTACCTACTTCGATAAACATCACCGACGAACCAGGAAAATTCTTAGCCCACGCTTTTTCACTAATAGTGACTTGATCTGATGGGCTAATGTTACCTGCAGCGATTTCGGTACCAATAACATAGCTGGTCATCATTTTGGTTAAACTTGCTGGCGCTAGCTTAGTATCCGCTTCGCCCTCTGCAATCACTTTTCCAGTTGTGAAGTCCACAAGGAAATAGCCTTTCGCATTGATTTGCGGCGGCGAAGGAATAATTTGTGCGCTGGCACTCATAATAGAGAAAGTGCACACCAGTCCAAGGACTTTTTTAACGATTTTTGGTTTGATAGAAGTCATTATGCTCGCTTTTTTGTTTATCGGCATTCATTGCGGTTATTCTAAAGTTCCTGCTCACTGTAAAGCAAGAAAGCACGACTAAATTGACCTTGTTGTAAGGTTTTTAGTAAAGATTGTGCTTGATTGTCGTCGGTAACAGGGCCGACTCTAAGCTTGTACAGGTTGTTTTCAAACGTGATGGGTGTACCTAACCCCAGCTCTTGTTTTAACTGACCTGCTAATAACTGTATATTCTCAAGTTTACTGCCAGCAGCAACTTGTACATAAGTTAGCCTTGGAGACTCGCGCGATAGAGTAATGGCTTCGACCTTAACGCGCGCTGTACCCTGAAGGTGATAGCCTAGCTTGTAGGCAGCCGCATAAGAGAGGTCGATTAGTCTATCGTCATGGAACGGACCTCGGTCGTTAATTCTAACGATGGCAGAGCGTCCGTTGTCTAAGTTTGTTACTTTAGCAAAGCTAGGGAGTGGCAGCGTTTTATGTGCTGCTGTCATATCGAACATATTAAAAATTTCACCATTGGAGGTGTGGTAGCCATGGAATTTTCGGCCATACCACGAGGCAATGCCTTGTTGTTGATACCCATGTTCGTCCGAAATTGGCGTGTAACGTTTTCCAAGAACAGTGTAGGGGCGATTGGCACTGACGCTCTTTTTCTCGTTGGTGACAATGGCATCCTGCATTTCCAATTCGGTAGGCTCGCGCAGTGGCGCTTTGTCATGACGAATATGATAACGACTACCGCAAGCGCTTAGCATGCTTAACAGGGCAAATACTAAAATCAATTTTGAAATCAGAGTAATACGAACAGTCATTATTTTAACAACATCCTCTTATCTGTTGCGATTGCCATAATAATGCCAAAACCGGCCATTAAGGTCACCATCGATGTGCCACCATAGCTAATTAGGGGCAGAGGTACACCGACTACAGGCAAGAGACCAGAAACCATTCCGATATTTACAAAGACATAGACGAAGAAGGTCAACGTCAGTGCTCCTGCAAGCAGCTTACTGAAAGCGTCTTGTGCCTGTACTGCGATATATAATCCGCGACCAATTATAAAAAGATACAAGCTGAGTAATATGGTGACACCCAACAAGCCAAATTCTTCGCTCAACACCGAGAAGATAAAGTCGGTATGGCGCTCTGGCAAAAATTCTAATTGAGATTGGGTTCCGTGTAGCCAGCCTTTTCCCTCAACGCCACCAGAGCCTATTGCAATTTTTGATTGGATGATATGGTAACCAGAGCCTAGCGGGTCGCTTTCCGGATCTAAAAAAGTCAGTACACGTTGTTTTTGATAGGCATGCATTCCGTAATGCCAAAACGCATAGCCACCGGGAACCGCAAGTAATATACCTGAACCGATTAAACGCCAACTTAACCCAGCTAAAAAGAGTGCAAAAATACCAGAACTGGCAATTAAGATAGAAGTACCGAGGTCAGGCTGCTCTTTGATCAGAATAGTTGGCACTAGCACAATCACAAAGCCGATTGTTAAATTTAAAATACTTGGAGGTAAGTGAGAGCGACCTATAAACCAAGCGACCGTCATGGGCACTGCTAGCTTCATTATTTCAGAGGGTTGAAAACGGGTAACGCCTAAGTCTAACCAGCGCTGAGCCCCTTTACTGCTGACACCAAAAAACAGCACAGCAACGAGCATGCCAAGGCCCACGAGATAGACGGGAATAGCTACACGCTTAAGCGTATTTGGAGAGAATTGTGCCATAAATAACATGGCAACTAATGCACCAAACATGCGTGTACCATGACGCATCATCATGCCCATGTCTTGCCCACTAGCGCTATAAACAATCGCTAGGCTGCCAACCATCATCGTAATCAAGGCTGCAAATAATGGTAGGTCGATATGAACCTTTTCAAAGAGTGAACGTGGCTTATTCAGCGGACTCATTGCTGTTGCTCCTTCTCAAGCGGGTAGGCTGAAAAGTAATAATCCATCACTTGTCTTGCCATTGGCGCTGCGATTGCACTACCGCCACCTTGGTTTTCCACGACTACAGTGATAACAATTTGCGGATCATCAAAAGGCGCAAAACCCACGTAAATACCATTGTCTCTGTGTTTTTCTTTTAGCTTCTTGGCATCATACTTTTCGCCTTGAGCAATGCTAATAACTTGCGCGGTTCCAGTTTTACCAGCGTGATCATAAGTTACGCCCTTAAACGCATTTTTTGCGGTACCTATTTTTACCGTGTTGTGCATGGCTTTTAATGCAATATCCCAGTGATAAGGGTTTTTTAGCACGACAGGTGGCTTTTCTTCCGTAAATAACTGCTCCACTTCAGTATCTTGCTTAGAGATTTGTACTAAGTGCGGCTGCCTATGTATGCCTTTATTGACCAAAATGCTCAGCGAGTTAGCTATTTGCATTGGAGTAGCAGTCCAGTAACCTTGGCCTATCCCTACGGAAATAGTATCCCCAGGATACCAAGCCTCTTTAAAACGAGCTCTTTTCCACTCAACGGATGGTAAAATAGCAGAGGTTTCTTCATGAATATCGATACCCGAAAGCTCACCAAAGCCAAACTGGTTCATAAAGTCGCTAATTTTGGTTATGCCGAGTTTATATGCGGTTTCGTAAAAGTAGGTATCACAAGACTGCTCAATAGCTTTATACACATCAACATGCTCATGGCCCCAAGGACGCCAGTCACGCCATTTATGTTTTACATTTGGAATTTGAAAAAAGCCGGGATCCCAAATTTTGGTTGTTTCGGTGACAACACCTTCTTCCAGTGCAAGCACTGCGAGATGGGGCTTCACTGTGGAAGCAGGCGCATAACGGCCCTGAGTTGCACGGTTTATCAGTGGCCTGTCTGGGTTAAGTAAGGCTCGGTAATCTTTGCCACTGATCCCATGGACAAAAAGGTTTGGGTCGTAACTTGGATTAGAATAGAGCGCTAAAATACCCCCGTCGCGCGGATCCATAACGATGATTGCGCCTCGGGTGTCTTTAAGTACATGTTGTACGATTTGTTGTAAACCGATATCAAGCGTTAGCACCAAGTCTTTACCTGGTTGCGGTGTTTCCATGCTCAGCGTGCGAATAATGCGACCACGGTTATTCACCTCGACGCGACGAGAGCCAACAATACCATGTAGCTGTTCTTCATAAAACTTTTCGACACCGAGTTTACCGATATCATGGGTGGCACGATAGTTGGTGTCTTTGCCCTCAAGCTCTAAATCATAGAGCTCCTCTTTATTGAGTTTTGCTACATAGCCAAGGGCATGAGTGAGGGTATCGCCATATGGATAGTAGCGAGATAAGCGGGCTTCAACGCTAAAGCCGGGCAAGCGGTGTTGATTAACCGACAAAATCGCCACTTCTTCTTCATTCAAGCGGCCCTTTAGTACTTGGCTTTTGAAGCGTCGGTTATGCTTGATTTCTTTTTTAAAATCTTCTATTTCTTGCTCAGAAATCTCAATAAGTTGGCGGACAGAAGCTAATGATGCTTCGAGGTCTTCAACGTCTTCTGGGATCACTTCAAGATTGTAAACGGGGCGGTTTTCGGCGAGCAACACACCATTGCGGTCATAAATTAGACCACGATTAGGGGCGACAGGAATGACTTTTATACGGTTATCGTTAGAGCGGGTGCGATAGGTTTCGTGTTCAGTCACCTGAAGCGTGTAGACATTGTGAAACAAGATCCCAACAATAATAACGACAAAAACAAAGCCGACAAAGGCCCGTCTCGCAAAGAGGTTCGCCTCGGCAGAATGATCCCTAATCGTCGGCCGCTTTTTTATCATTATTATTCTCTGTGGTAAGGATGATTGTTATTTAAACTCCAGCCGCGATACAAGCTCTCGGCAACCACTATACGCACCAAAGGGTGGGGTAGGGTTAAGTTTGATAATGACCACTTTTGTTCGGCCGCAGCAATACATTCTGGCGCAAGCCCTTCAGGGCCGCCAATCAGTAAGCTGACATCGCGACCGTCCAGCTGCCACTTTTCCATATTGCTCGCAAGTTGGTGTGTATCCCATGGCTTGCCAGTCACTTCTAAGGTTACGATCCGATTGCCTTTTGGGATAGCGGCTAAGGTTTTTTCACCTTCCTGTTGCAAAATGCGTTTAATATCTGCGTTTTTCCCCCGTTTACCCGCGCTAATTTCAATTAACTCCAGTGGCATATCTTTGGGAAAGCGTCTTTGATATTCGGTGAAGCCAGTTTCAACCCACTTCGGCATTTTGGTACCTACTGCAATGAGTTGGATCTTCACATTAACCCCACAGCTTTTCTAGGTCATAAAAGTCGCGGGTTTGATCTTGCATCACGTGTATAACAACGTCGCCCAAATCAACCAATACCCACTCTCCAATGTCTTGACCTTCTTGGCCAATTGGTGTTTCTCCAGCATGACGTGCTTCTTTTGCAACATGGTCGGCAATCGATTGTACATGGCGTTTTGAGGTGCCTGTACAGATCACTAAGTAGTCGGTGATTGAAGAAGTTTCGCGAACGTCGAGCTTAACAATATCACGCGCTTTCATATCATCTACTTTGTCTAGCGCGAAATCTAATAACTGTTGTGAATCCAAGTTTTTGTCTCTGTATTTCAAATAATCGGCGATTTTAGCACGCTTTATGGGGTTAATCAGCATACAAGCCATGGCTATTTATATAATCTATGACCGAAGCGGGCAGCCAATGTTCCAAATATTCTGTATCTTGCTGCACGATTGCAGCCCTAATTGTACTCGATGCAATGTCTTTTTGCTCACCGTGAAGGAAATAGCAATGTCCCGCGTTGGTGGTTTGGAGCTTATCTGCGTTATCTGTGCCTGCTTTGGCTAAATAAGCCGAGACTTTAGCATCCGGCGAGCAATGTTCTTTTGGGCGTTGATACACCACAAGATGACACAGCTTTGTGATTTCTTGCCATTGATACCAAGTGTGCAGACTATTAAACGAGTCCATACCCATTAAAAATAAAATCGGTTGGTCCTGATATTCTCTACGCAGTTCTTGCAGTGTTAGCAGGCTGTAAGAGGGCCCTTGTCGGTCAAGTTCACGTCTATCAATAACCAGTTTTTGTTGCCCTGATAGCAAATTTGCAAGCATCGCTAGGCGATGCTCGTCACTGATGCTGGGCTTTTGTTTATGAACCGGTATGGCACAAGGTAAAAACTTTAACTCAGCCAGACTTAGCTCGTCGACGCAGCGCATCGCCATATTTAAATGGCCTAAATGCGGAGGATCGAAAGTACCACCAAACAAAGCAATCATACATGCTCACTCTGACTAATTGGCAACGGCATTGTGATGGGTGTGGCAAAGGCCAGCGCAATGTGTGCCAGAGCTTGGTATGGCGCAGTGATCCTTGCTTCTTTATATGCGGTATCAAAGTCTGCCATCATACAGAGCAACTGTTTCATCTGCTCTAGCGTTAACCTGTCTAACGCTTGCTGCGTGATGGTTTGCTGATTTTTCCAGACATTATGCTTTTTATAGGCATCCGCAAGTGTAGTGCCAGTTTGCCATAAGGTTTTAACTCCCAGCAGAGTACGAGCTTGGTTTTGCAAGGTCCAGAGAATACTCGCGGGCTCTACATTATCGCTGGCGAGCTTGTTCAATACTTTGATAATTTGCTTAGGGTTGCCAGTTAATAATCCGGTATTTAAATCAAAGATATCGAACTTAGATTGATTTAATAAGCCGCTTAGCAATTGCTGTTCATCAACTGGGTTTTTACCAAATAGTAAGGAGAGCTTCTCGAGCTCCTGATGCGTTGCAAGCAAGTTGCCTTCTGTGGCGACGAGTAGGGCGCGCTTGCCTTGTGGTGAGACAGAAAGCTTCAGCCGCTTACACTCATCATCAAACCAACGTTCAAGATGACGGCCTGTTAACGCATAGCAAGGAACAAATAGGCCTTTAGGCTCTAATGCTTTGAACCAAGCAGTGCGTTGAATGTCTTGACCCGCGCCTAGCCCTTTAAAAATAACAACGACATCAGGATTGACCTGTTCGGCCAAAGACTTTAAAACCGCAACACCTTGGGTAGGAACTTTTTGCTCATTAAAGTCGAACTCGATGAGCGTACGCGCACTGAACAAAGACATACTATTGTACTGCGCACAGAGCTCTTGCCAGTCAAATCCCGGGAGTAGAGCAAATTTAATGACTTCGTCAAAGCCTTGTTGCTTAGCTGCTGTTCGTATTGCAAGTACACATTCACCTTGTTGAAAGGGTTCTTCACCAAAGACAAGATAAAAAGGCGCAAGCCCCTTATTCAGGTAATTGGAGAGTTGATTGGCATAACAACGCATTACAGTTGCGACAACTCTCGAATAATACGTTGGCTTGCAAGGCGGCGCATTTCAGTGAGGATCAGCTCAAGCTCTTTTGCCTTTGCTAGCGCGTTGTCAGGATCGTCCTGATAGTTGCGATACAGCTCGAACATTTGTTTAACGGGTTCTTGGCCTGGGCGACTCAATCGGTAAGACACGCGATAAGCCAGTTCATACTGAGCAACCTGACCATTTTTGAACAAACTAAGTGTTTGACGTTCAAGTGAATCATTGTACAAGTACAACTCAGCAGCTTGTTTGGTATTTTTTGGTGTAAGGGATACCTGAGCACGCTGAAGATCGGATTGTAATTGTTCAAACAAGGCTGAGCGCTTGTCGTCACCGCTTAAGGTGATCTCTTTCAGATCGTCAGGAAGGTAAGAGGCTTGCTTGAGGTGAAAACCGCAGCTCGCCACGAAGAAGCAAGCTAGCAAAACTGCTAGCTTGCTGGTGTGCCAAAATAGGCTACGCATCTTAGTTTGCAACCACATTAAGTAGTTTACCAGGAACATAGATCACCTTACGAATGGTCTTGCCGTCAGTAAACTTAGTGACGTTTTCTTCGCTAAATGCAATCGCTTCAACTTGCTCTTGCGTTGCATCTGCCGCTACGGTGATTTTAGAGCGCAGCTTACCGTTTACTTGCACCACGATAAGCTTTTCATCTTCAACTAGTGCGCTTTGGTCGACGATAGGCCATGCCGCATCAAGAATATCACCAGCCTTGCCAAGCTCAGTCCACAGCTCGTGACACATGTGCGGTGTGATAGGCGCCAGCATGATCACCATAGCTTCTAGTGCTTCGTTTGCTAGCGCAATGTCTTGCTCATCACTAAGTGGCGCTTTGATAAGCTTGTTTGACAGCTCCATCACCGCCGCAATTGCCGTGTTGAACGTTTGGCGACGTTCGATATCATCTGTCACTTTTGCAATGGCTTTGTGGATGTCGCGACGTAGCGTCTTTTGTGCTGCATTTAGTTTGCTTAAATCAAGCTCGGCAGTGCCTGCTTGCTTTACGTCAACCGCGTACTTCCAAATACGACGAAGGAAACGGTGCGCACCTTCAACGCCTGAGTCAGACCATTCAAGCGTTTGCTCTGGTGGAGCCGTAAACATCATGAATAAGCGAACTGTGTCAGCGCCGTATTGCTTGATAACCGTTTGCGGGTCAATACCATTGTTCTTCGACTTAGACATTTTGCTCATGCCAGCAGAGAATACCGGCTCGCCGTCTTCTTTATGCCACGCTTTAGTGATGCGGCCTTTGTCGTCAGTCTCAGTTAATACGTCAGTTGGTGCGATCCAAATATCGCCGCCTTTCTCGTCTTTACGGTAGTAAGTATCCGCAAGTACCATGCCTTGACACAGTAGACGCTCAAATGGCTCATCAGAGTTCACTAAACCGAAATCACGTAGCAACTTGTGGAAGAAACGTGAGTACAACAAGTGCAAGATAGCGTGCTCAATACCACCAATATATTGGTTTACTGGTAGCCAGTAGTTTGCTGCACCTGGTTCAAGCATACCTTCATCATAGCGTGGGCTACAGTAACGTGCATAGTACCAAGATGATTCCATAAAGGTGTCGAATGTATCGGTTTCGTGGAATACCGCCTCACCATTTATTGTTGCTTTTGCCCATTCTGGATCTGCTTTAATCGGTGAAGTTACTCCATTCATGACTACGTCTTCAGGTAGACGAACAGGAAGCATGTCCTCAGGTGCCGCAAGCTCAGAACCATCTTCTTTGTTTAACATTGGGATTGGCGAACCCCAGTAACGCTGGCGGCTCACACCCCAATCGCGAAGACGGAAGTTTACTTTACGTTTACCTACGCCAAGTGATTCTAGTTTAGTTGCGATGGCGTTAAATGCGCCTTCAAAGTCTAGGCCATCGAACTCGCCAGAGTTGATAAGCGTGCCTTTTTCGGTAAACGCTGCTTCAGCCAGATTAGCTTCTACTTCTGCGCCGGCTAGAGGCTGAATAACTTGTTTGATCTCAAGACCATAAGCGGTTGCAAACTCATAGTCACGTTGGTCGTGACCTGGTACTGCCATCACGGCACCTGAGCCGTAATCCATCAGTACAAAGTTAGCTACCCAAATTGGCACCTCTTGTCCTGTGAGTGGGTGGATAGCCGTAAAGCCTGTCGCGATGCCTTTTTTCTCCATCGTTGCCATATCCGCTTCGGCAACTTTGGTGTTCTTGCACTCTTCAACAAAGCGAGAGATTGCTTCACTGTTTTTTGCCGCTTCTTGAGCTATTGGGTGACCGGCCGCAACTGCCACATAAGTCACGCCCATAAAGGTATCAGGGCGGGTGGTGTATACGGTAAAGCTTTCGTCGTTGTCGGCACGTTTAAAGTCGATTTCAACGCCTTCTGAGCGACCAATCCAGTTACGCTGCATGGTTTTAACTTGCTCAGGCCAGTGCTCAAGCTTGTCTAAGTCATCCAGTAACTCTTGTGCATAATCGGTGATCTTAATGAACCATTGTGGAATTTCTTTTTGCTCTACAATGGCACCTGAACGCCAACCACGGCCGTCAATAACTTGCTCATTTGCCAGTACCGTTTGGTCAACTGGATCCCAGTTTACCGTTGACATCTTTTTGTATACTAAGCCTTTTTCGTAAAGCTTAGTGAAGAACCACTGTTCCCACTTATAATATTCTGGGTGACAAGTCGCAATTTCACGATCCCAGTCGTAACCAAAACCAAGTAACTTAAGCTGGTTGCGCATGTAGTCGATATTTTCGTAGGTCCATTTAGCCGGTGCGGTATTATTTTTAATTGCCGCATTTTCAGCTGGAAGACCAAACGCATCCCAACCCATAGGTTGCATAACGTTTTTGCCTTGTAGGCGTTGGAAACGAGAAACCACATCACCAATGGTGTAGTTACGTACGTGACCCATGTGGAGGCGACCACTTGGATATGGGAACATTGAGAGACAGTAGTACTTCTCTTTACTTTCGTCTTCGACAACTTTGAAGGTATTGTTTTCTTCCCAGTACGACTGTACTTTGGCTTCGATATCTTGCGGGTTATATTGCTCTTGCATCTAGGTTTCCAAACATCTGGCAAAATTAATAGAAAATTGCTCGATAGCATACCCGAAATTGGCCAGCAATCACAGCACCTAAAGTGGAATTATTTTAGTCGATTGCCGCGGACTGAAGGTGGTGTCGAAGTAGAGCTAAACTACGCAAAGACCTGCAGCGGTAAAAGGGTAAATTTTGTGCTGTTGCAAGTAAGAGTTATTATCACTTACTATTGCTAAATATCGAAAGAAGTTTGAGAATTCCCTTGATAAAATTGTGGTTACGCCGTGCTCACCTCGTAATGGCGCTGGTATCTGGTGCCTTTATTATTTGCTTAAGCTTAACTGGGGCACTGCTTATATATGCCAAAGATATTCAATATCTTACTCAGCCTAAGTTGTGGCGAGTTGAGCTGCAGTCTGAGCCTCTTGGGGTAGAGCAAATAGTCACCTCAGTTGAATCTACAACCGCTGAAAAAGTTTCATTGTTTATGCCTGAGCAGCAGCCGGATTTGGCGTGGCAACTGAAGTTGTCTAGCGGTGATTATGTTAGCGTTAACCCCTACAGTGGCAAGATCCTTCATCGCTACGAGTATTACTCTACGCTATATGGCTTTACGATGGCGCTACATCGTTGGTTGTTGTTTGAAGATGCTGACAACAAAAAGCCGCTTAGAGACTGGGTATCTATTTGTGCACTTGTACTCATTATTGAGTTAGTGCTGGGGTTTTATCTTTGGGTAAAGCCTAAAAATCGCTTGAAACGGCTAGTGATAAAACCAAAAGCGAAGCTAAGGGTCCTGCTTTATCAGTTACACACCGTATTGGGTGTATATTTGCTCTTACCAATACTGCTCATTGCCTTCAGTGGTATGGCGTTTAACTGGCAGCCGCAAACTAAGGCTGTGGTTGAGTGGTTGAGCTTTGATGAGGTCGAAGCAAGGCCAAAACCACCCACTATTGCGGTTAACTTTCACGGCTTGCCCTATGATTTAAATAGCGCTACAAAGCGCGCAAAATCAACTTTCCCAAACAGTCAGCTGTTCCGTATTTATATGCCTGACAAAGCATCCGACAGTGTCGCTTTTAGAGTTCAAAATCCGGGCGAAAGTCATGCCTATAGCTGGGTTTGGGTAAATCCTTATAACAGTGAGGTGGTAGCGCAATATGATGCGTCAAAAGCGGGAGTCGCTACGCAAATTTGGAACTTTAAGTACAAGTTTCACATTGGTGATTTTGCTGGCCCCATCGTGCAATTTGTCTGGTTAATGTTTGCTTTAGCTCCGACCTTGTTCACGGTATCCGGCCTGTATTTTTGGTTACAACGTCATCGCAGGAGGAGGTAATTAACTTCACTCTAAGTTGCTGTTATGTAGATATAATTGCAAAAAACGGTGCAGAGTAGAATAACCCTCAAGTAAAGGATAATGAAAACCATTCACATTTACCTTGTTTTCACTGGGGTTTGGCAATATTATATTGCCGCTTTTTACATCATTATTATTCCAAATCCAGCAAGGATAACTATGTTAAAAACTACTCTCAGTACGGTAGCGTTGGCTGTTAGCGCAGCAGCCATTGCAGACGATACCAATGTTAAAGATCTTCAAGCTGAAAATATGGAGCATATTGTGGTCTCGGGCAGTCGTGTGTTTGAAAGCATCGATGAAGTGCCTGCCTCCATTACGATTATTAATCAAAAACAAATTGAAGATCATTTAAAAGTAAATCCAGAATTACAAAGCTTGTTATCTCAAATTGTTCCTGGTCTTGCTCCGGATACGGGTAGTTCAAGTAATACAGGGCAATCATTGCGTGGACGTGCGCCTCTGGTGATGATTGACGGTGTACCTCAGTCTACACCACTGCGAAATGGTTCGTTGGGTGTAAAAACACTCGATCCAAGTGCCATCGCCCGTATAGAAGTGATCAAAGGGGCAACCTCAATTTATGGTAATGGTGCTTCAGGCGGGATCATTAACTACATCACCAAGCAGGCCAAAAGCGATGGCAAACCAGAAGGTGAAATTAGTCTATCTAGCCGCTTTAGCGCAGTAAAGCTTGCAGAGAGCGCTGGTGCTCGAATTGCGGGCGCGATTAATGGCCGCGTTGACCAATTTAGTTATTTAGTCACGGCAAGCTATGAAGAAAATGGTGTTCAGCGTGATGCTGAAGGCGATATTCTGGGTTTACAGTATGGTCTGTCGGATACTGTGACAGAAAACTACTTTACTAAGCTTGGCTATGACTTTGATGAAGACAAGCAACTGCAATTTAGCTACAACTTCTACAGTTCACAGCAAAAAACGGACCTAGGTGATGTGTTTGGCAACATCAATTTAGGTGAAAAATCTTACGCTATTCACGTGCCACCAGCTCAGCAAAAACAAGGTAAGCCTCAAGGGCCAGAAGGCAATGAAAACATTACGTTGAAATACACCGATATAGAAGTTTTTGCTAATACACAAATGACGCTTGATGCGTATATGCAAGACATTGAGAACGTGTTCTTCTTCTCGCCAAGTTTAGCAAACCCTGATGAAGGGTACACTGGCGGTCAATCTATCATCCGCTCTGAAAAAAAGGGCGCGCGTGCGACATTTAATACCTTGGTTGATTTTGACAATGTCCAAGCTACCTTCATCTATGGTATCGATGCGTTGAACGATGTGACCTCACAGCCACTTGTTGATGGTCGTATTTGGGTGCCAGAAATGGATATGGAAAGCATCGCAGGTTACCTACAGACCAAGTGGATTGTTGCCGATGACTTAGTGTTAAAAGCGGGAGTGAGACAAGAAAGTATCGATCTTGCGGTAGCTGATTACCAAACACTAAAACTATGCCGTTCAGCGGATCAGTGTTCTGTGCCACTCAACGTGAAAGGTGACACTATTGACTATGACGCCACAACGTACAATGTGGGTATTAAATATAACGCGAATGAAAAGTTCAGCCCATTCGCCAGTTACTCACAGGGCTCTGATATCTCGGATATTGGCCGTCTGCTACGTAGTGCAACGGTAGAAGACATTGGCCAAATTCAAACAGAAGCATCGATTGTTGATAACTACGAAATCGGTTTTAACTCTCAATTTGAGACGTTACGATTTGAATTTGCGGCATATAGAAGTACATCTGAATTTGGCACAACAAATAAATTCAATGAAGTAACCGGAGTTTATGAGCCTGTTCGAGCACCACAAAAAATATGGGGCTATGAGGCACTTGTCGATTACAAGATCAACGACACGCTAAAACTCATTGCGACATATAGCTATGTAGAGGGTAAAGATACTAAAGCGGATACGTACCTTGGCTCAAGACAAATTAGTCCACCAAAACTTACGGCAAACCTAAACTGGCAGCCAGCTGATGCGTTATCTATGACGTTAAGCTGGTTACATGTCGGCGACCGTAAACGTTTTGAACGGGACGATGAAGGTAATTATGTTGGAGATCAAGGTCCAATAGATAGCTATAACGTGGTTAACTTTAGTGGTCAATATCAATTCGGGCAAAGCTGGCAAGCGTTTGTTGGTATTGAGAACTTATTTAACTCTGACTACTACCCAGCTCGTGCACAAGCCTACACGTACGGCGGCTACAATGTTAAAGGCCTTGGTACGACGGCAACTGTTGGTGTGAAGTATCGTTTCTAAGCTAATAGCAATGACTTTTGGCTTCGTAACCAGAAGCCAAATGGGTTTGCTGAGCCCCAAGTTCAGCTAACCCTAATACAATGAATGGTATATCTGGTCTACACTTAACCTATTGGCGAAACAGGAGTGTAGCAATGGCGGATTATCAAAAATGGCTAGATCAATTTTCCGATTGGCTTAAAGACGTCAAAGAACATGAAATTGACGATTTATCTAAGCGGTTCTGGGAAGCGCAGAGCGCACTGAAAGACTACACCAAACAAACCTATGATGATTATAGTTACTATCTAAAACGTGACTTGGAACATCTTCTCGAAAACAAAACCTTCTATGATGAAGCGGCTTGGAGTGAACTCAAAGCCAACATCTTATTCGAAATATCCCAATTAGAAGATAGAACTCAACTTGAGTGGTCCGCACTTTTAAAGGATTTTGAACACCAAGGAATTTATAAAGAAGGTGAATGGATAGCTTTGGGACAATTAGTGTGTAAGAATTGTGGCTATAAATTAGATGTTTATTATGCCATCAAGATCCCAGCTTGCAGCGAGTGCGGGCATGGGGAATATACTAGAAAAGCATTAGCGCCCTAAAGTGTGGGCGCTCAGCTTGGAAGCACCAAGCTGAGTAGACTAACGTATGCGAATAATACAAAGAAGTTAGAATGACCAAATCTAAATTGTCGTCTGAAAAAGCACTGCCTGCGAGCCAGCTCGCGCCATCAGTTTCGTTGACTCACATAGAAAATTGTATTCAAAACCCTTACCCAGAAGCGCTACCGTTTATTGGCCAGCAGCGTGCTCAAACCGCGCTAGACTTTGCCTTGGGAATGGAGCTACCCGGTTATAATGTCTATGTCATGGGAGAAGCGGCGCTGGGTCGTTTTACCATGGTAAAAGACAAGCTCGAGGCGCACAGTAAAACTAAGCCAACGCCCAAAGAATGGCTGTACGTCAACAACTATGACGACCATCGTGAGCCTATCGCACTGTTTATGCAAGCGGGTGAAAGTAAGCAGCTTGAGGCAGATATTGACGCCTTTATCGATGAGATCTTAGATACTTTTCCTGCAGCTTTTGATAACCCGGGTTATCAACGCAAGAAAAAGTCGCTAGATAAAGAGTTCGAACAAAAATACGACGCTGCGATCACCGCTGTTGAGCAGCAAGCTATGAATATGAGCGTTGCACTGATAGAAGATACGGGAACGGTTGGTTTCGCTCCTGTGGTTGACGGTAAGCAACTTAGTGATACGGAGTTTTCAGCACTAGACGAGCATGTTCAGGCACACTTTTTAACGGCAATTGAAACATTAGAAGATGCCCTCATTGAGTCGCTTATTGAGCTGCCAAGATGGAAGCGCGAATCCTCTGAGCGCTTGCGTAATCTTAAAAAAACCACCATCGAAATGGCGACCAAACCGCTATTAAAAGCACTTGAGCATAAGTATGCCGCACACATTGGCGTACTGCGTTATCTTAAAGATCTCAAGGTTGAAATTGTCGATGCGGTATTAGATTGGCTAGACGACGATAGTAGCAGCGACGAAAACAAAGACGACTTTGATTCAAAGGGAATGCTCACTGACTTTTTTGCGCCCAATATTCTGGTTGAGTTTAAAGAAGACGATCCTGCGCCTGTGGTGTACGAGCCAAATCCGACCTTTGGTAATATCTTTGGTAAGGTGGAATATGCAACCTCCCAAGGTAATTTGATCACTAGCTATCGCTCTATTCAAGCCGGTGCATTGCACCGCGCCAATGGCGGCTATCTGATCATGGATGCAGAAAAAGTTATGGCTAACGCGCAAGTGTGGGATGGCCTTAAACTGTCGCTGAAAACCCACCAAATTAAAAATGACCTACCGTATCAAGACAATTCGGTGGGCAGCAGCTTTACCTTAAAGCCGCAGCTAATTCCGTTGGATGTCAAAATTATTCTATTGGGGTCGCGAGACCTGTATTACACCATAGGTGAGTACGATGAAGAGTTTGCAGAGCTATTTAGAGTGCTCGCTGATTTTGATTACTACTTACCAAGCTCGGACAAAATGCAGTATCAATTTATCACTAAGGTGATGGAATACTGCAATGATACCTTGAAGATTGAGCTTAGCTCAGCGGCGCTGGCGCGGATGCTTAAATTTAGCTATCGCCAAGCGGAGCACCACAGTAAGCTTTCGGCGCGCTTTGCTGATGTTTTGGAGCTGGTGGCAGAAGCCAGTTTTTATGCCAAGCAAGATGGCGTAAACCAAATTGCCGCTAATCACATCGATGAGGCGATAGCCGGAAAAGAATATCGAACAGGACAGTTAAGTGAAAACATGCTCAGCGATATTCAAGAAGGGCATACCTTGATTGCAACCGAAGGCACCGCAATTGGTAAGGTAAATGGCCTGACGGTACTGCATATTGGTGACACCGCATTTGGTACGCCTGCGCGTATTACCTCTACGGTATACGCGGGTGCTGACGGGGTGATTGACGTTGAACGTGAGGTAGACTTAGGTAAGTCAATTCACTCAAAAGGCGTGATGCTGCTTACGGGTTACCTAGGTAACAAGTATGCGCAAGACTTTAGCCTGACACTTAGCGCAAATATTGCCATTGAACAAAATTATGGTTTTATTGACGGTGATAGCGCATCACTTGCAGAGCTTTGTGCGCTGCTATCGGCTGTGACGCAACTGCCCGTGGATCAATCGTTAGCGCTCACCGGTTCAATTAACCAACACGGTGAAGTACAAGCCATTGGTGGTGTAAACGAAAAAATCGAAGGCTTCTTTAAACTCTGCAAAATGCGAGGTCTCACAGGTAAGCAAGGGGTGATCGTCCCTGAATCTAACAAGGTCAACTTAGTGTTAGATGATGAAGTGATTGCAGCTGTTGAAAAAGGCTTATTCCATGTCTATGCCGTTGCTACAGTAGATGAAGCGCTTAGCTTGTTAATGGATAGACCAGCAGGAGAGCTTAGCGATGAAGGCTATCCTGAAAACAGTATCAATGCAGTTGCAATGGCGAAACTTGAGCGTATTGCAAAAGTAGTAAACGGCGATGACGACAAAGGAGAAGAAAACCATGACGACAACTAATATTATCCTCGTTATTGTTGCACTGGTGATTGCGGTGGTGTTTTTTCGTGGTGGTCAGAAACAAAAGCAGCTTGCGCAGTTTAATCGAATTCAAGCAGCTGACTTTTTGAAAGAAAACGAAAAGCGCACAGAGGTACATAAAACTGACTCAGGTCTCCAGTACGAAATAATCACTCAAACTGACGGTGGCAAACAGCCAAATGCAACGAGCAAAGTTAAAGTGCATTATCACGGCACTTTACTTGATGGCTCCGTATTCGACAGCTCAGTACTGCGTGACCAACCTATCAGCTTTGGGCTTAATCAAGTGATCCCTGGTTGGACCGAAGGCGTGCAGTTGATGAGCGAAGGGGATAAATACCGCTTTTGGATTGGTCCAGACTTAGGCTATGGTGACCGTGCTGCAGGTAAAATCGAACCGGGTTCGTTATTAGTGTTTGAAGTTGAGCTGCTTGCGGTAGAGTGATCGGTGTTATAGTTGTGCAAGGCGCTACATCATGTAGGTTGAATAAGGGTGGCGCCATAGGTTGTTTATAGAACAACAACCTAGATAAATCTACAATAAATACAGCCAACTACTTCTTTTTATTTTCTGTATAGCGACTAAGTAGCATATTGGCGACTTGTTGCTTTACAGCCCGTTTGTCGTTAGGGTCAACGCCAAAACGTTCTGCTAATAGTACGATTTCATCATCGGTTAGATTGAAGGATAAGCGTTGCCGAGTTTTCTTCGATTTAACTTCTAAATCAAGGATCTTTCTGATCATATCGGATGGTGTTAGCTCTTCGTCTATTGCCTGTTTTTTAATGCTTTTTTGTACTTCAGTGGTTAAATCGAAGGCCATTTGTGTGGCCCTCAATGCGACTTCTTGACGTTTCCACTTGTCTTCTCTTGTGGTCACGAGTTCGCTCCAGGGAATAGGTCGACAATATCGCTCAGTGGTCGGCACATGGTTAGTGACACGTCAGTTTCTCCCCCATCCCAGATTTCGATATTGATAGCGAATTTTTCGTCAGGACTAAGTAACTCGATAACTTCACATACTTCGCCACTTTCATCTTGATAGCGTGGCAAGGTGCGACCGCGATAATCGCTATCGTAGAAGTAGCAAATGTAGGGCGCTTCACTTTGTTGATAGCTTTTACCTAAAAATCGCTCGAAAGCCTCCGGAGTGGCCTGCGCGTCGATGTGGGTCAGTGCTTCTTCATCGAAAATACGCGCAAATTCATCAAGTGTAAAAATAGCATCGACGTCTTCTCTTTGGATTTTGATAGAGAAGTTAGCGTATTCCTCACCGTCACTTTGTTCAATTTGCAAAAAAGTAATGTTACCTGAATCACTTTCGAGAACAAATTCATATGCAGCGCTGCGTTCAAATTGGTAAGTTTGTACGCCAACCACTTTGAGGGTTTGTCCCTTGAGCCAGCTAGGATAAGCGAACGAATCAATGATGGTGAGCATATCCCCAACTTTCAGATCTTTTGCATGAGTAAGCTGTCGCTCAGGAGTTTTTTTTGATTTAAAAAAGCCAAACATAATGCACCTACATAATCAAAAAGGGTAAAAAGGAGGCGAGGCCTCCTTTTTCTAATCAGTAAATATTAGTTGCTTTGTTTAGCTCTAATACGTTCAAGAATATCATTACTCTTTTGCGTAGAGCCAATTCCAGCTTCTGCCATTTTAGCTTTTAGATCTGCGCCCGTTGCAGCGGCTTCAAGCTCTTTTGCCGCAGCCAGTTGATCTTGCCTATCTTGCTGGCGTTGCTTGATACGCTCAAGCGACTGACGTGCATTTACCATAGATGACGCATTGGTATTTAGCGTGCTGTTTACTGCCATGGTTGCTTTTTGAACGCTGTCTGTGGTTTTTACCATTGTCAGCTGGCGTTGGTTTTCTTTAATCGTTTTTTCAGCTTCTTTAATTTGCTGTTTTAACAGGATCACATGTTTACTAAAACCGTCTAGCACTTGCTGATGCTCTGCGCGCTCAACTTCAAATTCACCGATTTTCTCTGCGATTTCTACCGCTAAAGCTTCGTTACCTTTTTCCAGCGCTTGTCCTGCATAGTTTTCATGCTCGATAATGCTTTCGTCAAGTGCAGCTAATTTGCGTTTTGTCTGCATCTCTTTCGCCATTACTTCTGTTAAGCTCTTTTTGGCTTTAGCTAATGCGTTTTGTGCGTCGGCAATTTCTTGCTCAAAAATACGAATGCCATTTGCATCAACAATTGACTCACCAACTTCTCTAGCGCCACCACGAACAGCAGTAAATAATTTCTTTAAAATACTCATTTCACAACTCCAATATTACTCATTCAAATACACAGTCACGGCTTCCAATGCTTCGATTGCATTGTCCGCGAGGGTGACCAGTTCGTGCGTGATCTCATCAATTGAGGAGGAAACGGCTAGAGCACCAAATATCGCATACTGCTCATCAATTTTAGCAAACGCACTCAGCGGGATCGGCACATTCAGTTTTAATAGTGCTTCATTTAACTCGTTTAGCAGTTCAGGCTTTACCTCGTTCTCTTTAAATAGGTAACTAATGCATACAAGTTGTTCTTCAGTCTGAGTCACAAAAATTGGTAATTCGTCATTTCCGTCAACAATCACTTGCAATACATCTTGCTCGCCTTCATTGGCGATTAAGAATGATTCGAAGTTAGCACCTTCTGTTTCAAATGATGCTAATTTGATTGATAGTTCATTTAATTCCATCTTCATTTACCTTTTTTGTTTTGACATATTATGTCTGAGTTAAGAGTTGCACGTAAGACATAATATGTCAATGGCCGTGCGCTAATTTTTATACAACTCATCTTCTGTTTGCCATGCTTGGCGATAATAATCGTATAGTCTTCCCGTTCCTAACTGGTTGACTTCAATATCTTTTGCTCCATCAAAAAAGCGATTTGGGAAAGCGAAAGTAGCAAGTAAATACTCTTTATTTATCCAGTTACTTGGGACAGGTAAAGTCTCGATCGACCTGATCCTAGCACTTGCCGGTTGTCCAGCTCTCGTAGCGATTGTCCAACCCCATTGGCCAAATGAGGGAATATTCTGCTGATATTGCTCAACATGCGTAAACCCGGCATGCTTTACCGTTTTAGCTATGCTAATAAACGCTTTTTTGGCGTGATAGGGAGACGTTGATTGAATAGCGAGTGCGCCATCAGGTGCCAGTAATTGACGCACATGATTATAAAAGTAGTCGCTATATAGCTTATTCAAATCAGGGTGATTTGGGTCGGGTAAATCAATAATGATAGTGTCAAATTGTCTACCTTGGTCGAGCATTTTCTCTACTTCTAAAAATGCATCTGCAACGATAACGGTTGCTCTTGGGTCATTTAACGCATCGCCATTTAATTGAGTTAATTGACTAGTGATGTTCGGTCTAGCGGGGTAGGGCTGCCCTTGTAGTCCAAATAGTGAGAGCAGTTGCCCATCCAAATCGATTAAGGTTGCATTTTCAACAGGCCATTCAAGTACATCTCGAAGTGCCAAACCATCTCCGCCGCCAATGATTAATACCTTTTCGCGACGGTTGGATGCCAGCATTGCAGGATACACGAGCATAGTGTGATAGATCTGTTCATCAACAGATGAAAACTGTAATCGACCATTTAAGAATAAATCGTTAATTGGCATCGGTTGTGCGCGGCTTAATCGCTCGGTGATGACAACATGTTGGTACTTCGTTGATTCTGAATAGATCACTTTGTCTTTGTAAAGCACATTGCTGAGGTCTTTCATCCAATTGGAGCCGTGGCTCAGAATAACGAAAAAAACTCCCAATAGGACAAAGTGACACGCGAATAATAACTTAGCGAAACGGACGTGAACATGATAACGCCATAGGAAGATAAGTCCTGCAATGATATTAAATAGTGCAGTCCACGCAGCTGCTTGCATTATTGGTAGCGCAAGCATAATCGTGACCCAAATGGCAGCACCAACACCTGCACCGATATAATCTGCACCGTAAATGGTGCCTGCGTTATTTTCAAGGAAACGACCGTACACTTGTTGGCGGATCCTAGCGATCAGCGGAATTTCCATGCCGATTAAAATACCTAGGACGAGGCCGAAAACATAAGGTAGAAATCGGGCAAATACTTGTAATTGCTCAAATGGCATACCATCTAAGACACTATCAGGAGGCAGGCTATAAAGGCTGGAAAGTGTATGGGGCAGGGTATAAGTAAGGGCAATAACACTGGCGATCACCAAAATACTGCTCATGCCGAGCAGTGCTATTAGGCTTTCAAGCCATGCAAAAGCGGTAAAAGGATCTTTAAACCAACGCGCTAAAAATGCGCCAATGCCCATCGCCACGATCATCGTGCCTATCATGGCATAAATCGCGCTCTCTACTGAGCCTAAAACGCGGCCCGCATAGTGGGAAAGCAAATATTCGTAGATTAGGCCGCAACCGGCCAAAATGGCCATAACGCCAATAAGTAGGGTATCGTGACCGAACAACGACCAGTTGCCGGTCACTCTTGCAGAAGTTTGTGGTGCTGATACGCTCAAGGGTTATGCACCTAACAAACTTGCCATAGTCGTACCAATGGCAAAAGAAAGCGCGGCTGAGATGGCAGCAACACCAATATTCTTTTGTCTGTTCACTTCATCGGAAATATCTTTACCCGCCAGAATAATTTTTATCATGGCTAGGTGTAAGACGATGAATAGCACAATACTACCCAGTGCAGCAATACTCCAATACAGTAGACTTGAGTTAATGTTGTCTGCCACATAAGGCGCTAAACCGGACGCTGCAGTCAGTGCAAGTGCTGAGCCGATTAAAAAGCCTGCGTAGCGGATCCCGACCGCAACATTGTTGTCTTTGATTGCTTGCTGTAAACAGTCGCCACTTTTGTTGGTGCGCTTAAATAGTTGTACTCGGTATTGGCTCACAAGCAGCATACAAATATTACCGATAATGAAGGCTGCAACCACAATAGGTAAACCATACCAGCCCTCTGTGAGTACCCAAAGCAAAGCTGAGCGGATCACAATGGCAACGCTCACCACATGGCCAAAATCAATCAGTGCTGAGGTGACATTACCTTTAACGATTTCGTCATGAAGGTCCACCTTGCGTAGCGCGACTTTGTCTTGGAAAAAATGGCCGAGCTTGATAAGGACGATACCAACGATACCATAGCCCGCCATTTGTAGCGCTTCTTGAGCTAAAGAGCTGGCAAAAGCACCACTTGAAATGCCCGAAATCACAATGGCTAAGCCTGCTAAACCACCAGCAAAACTGAGGCCAAATGCAAAGTTGTCTCTTTCAGTGATTTCATCGTTTGCATGAAGGTTAGATACCCAACCTTTGATGTATTTTAAGCTAACAAACAACGCGACGATCACCGCCATATCTATTAGCAATGCTTGGAAAGTCCAAGCTGTTAATCCGTTAAATTGGTACATGTGTTAACTCCGCTATATATGCGCTATTTGCCCCGGCTTACGCCACGGGAGGTTCTACTTGAGCTATTGCGAACTGAGCCGTAGCTTGAGGTTCGAGAGTAGCTGCTTCGAGTTACTGCTGATGGGGTATTACTACTTCGGCTTAACCCTGACGCGCCAGATTTTTTCTTGGCATAGGGACTGGTAAATTGTTTACCCTGGCGTTGATACGATTGTTTAGTGCGCTTGGCGAGCTCAGTTTGGCGTTTGTAACCTCTGTAGCTAGTGTACCTATGGCGACCATAGTCACTGTAGTAACTGTATTTGCGGTGTTTACTCCAGCGACCATACTCCACATCACCCACTATATCTCCAAGCATGCGATACATGCCGTACCACATCCAAAAGCTAGTGCCGTTTGAGTTGGTCTGCCATTCGCCATAGTTGGCATTGCCAACAAGCTGGTTACCGATACCGGTCTGGCCATTTGCCGTTTGTTCCGCTTGCTGACTGATTGCGCCGACTCGCGCTAGCTTGCCATCTGACATATCGGCTAAAACATTGATTGGATCTGTGAGCGCATCATTGAATAAACTGATGGAAGCTGCTTCTTTTAACAACACTGCTTGGTTGATAATGTCATCGCTGTTCATGCTAGGATCGGGGGACTTAAGGGACTGATAACGAGTCAATAAACTCTGATATAAGGTACCGCTGCTTGTTGCGTCTTGGGAAATAATTTGCGCAATTTCGCTGAGCTGAGGTTTTTGCTGACTAAGTACTTTGCCATACTCAGTCAAAAGGTTGGCATTTCTCACCTGCTTTTTATCAAGGGCGGTTCCCAGCGTATTTATCGCTGTTGAAGCTTCTTGAAGTGTATGTGTAATGGTTTGCTGAATACGCTCTTCTTTCGATTCGCAGCCCAGCATTAGGCTCAAAACACACAGTAGGCTAACCAGTTTCCAAATTCTAAAGTTGGACATTCATTGTCACCTAATCTACCTTGACCATTCGTTTTAATGTGCTGTCTTATTGAGCTTAAGTCAACTATAAAGCGCTGTAGTACGCATTTTTCAGTGGCTTAAATTTGTCATAAGTCAGTATAGAGAGTTTGTTCATATAGAAGTTGCATTCGTATGAATGCAACGAGCACTAAAGCATAAAACTATTAAAGTATCCTAGCAATTCGCCTCTAAAATGTCATAGATAGCATCTTCTAGGTCTTCTAAATCTGATTCATCTATCAGCAGTCTGGCTTTTGACTCATCAAGGTCTAGTGCCTCTGCAAAGAAGCCTTTAAAGCCTCGCGCTTTACGGTCAATCTCAAAGATGATTTCTAGTTGCTCACCACGATTAAAGAAAACCACTTCTACTTCATCAAAGCGACCATGGAAGTCACCTGTGATTGTTTTAAACTCTAACTCTTGTACGAATGGGAGGCGTGAGAATGATACTTCATCAATACCTTCACAGTCTGATTCATAGAGTTTAAAGCCAAGCGCTTCCATTGCATCGATAGCCGCTTGTTGTAGCTCGGTAGGTACGATATGTAAATAGTCCCTATCTGACTTATCGAGCGCCATATCAATATCAAGGTTGGTAGCAATCCAAGTTTTGGATTGTCCTACAGTAAGCGGGGTTTCTTCAGCGAGGTCAAGCGCGAATGGAATGTGCTTTTCATCACCAGGTTCGATAGTAAATCGTTCGTTGATTTGAAATTTAGCAAGGGTGTGGTTTTTAGTGATGGTCGTTGTTTCACCTTCACTGTCTTCTCTTTCAACCGTGTAGTTGCACATTACGTTGAGATCTATTTTGTTGATCTCTTGAGCAACTTTGCCACCGATGATTTTAACCGTTCCAGAAATTTCTTCGCCAGGAGAGGCGTGATGGGTTTCTAAGATGGTATCTACTTTTGCTGCACCGATACCGACTGCGCCAAGGGCTTTTTTGAAAAAAGACATAGTCATCCTTATATATCTTGTGACCTTCCATCATGGAAAGCGCTGCCGTGTCGATTATAGGAATTATTATGCGTTCGTCAATTGCTTTTCCTCTGCAAATTCGTGCTGTCGTTCGAGTTCACCTAAATGTGATTTGTTCATTGTTGCTCAACTTTTACTTAGATTTCCAAGAGGCCAGTCGAGTGTCGCGGTCAAAATTTATTTCTGAGAACAAAAATTAAACAGTAAAGCGCGGCAGGTCCTAGTCATAATTCAAAAAATTGGTATATTATTTCATAACGATAGCCGCAGATGAGCTGTGTTCATAGGCATGTTTCAAATTGCAAAGTTCAAGTTTATAGAATTATGGAACAGGATGTTGCAGCGCCTCATGGTCAAGGATCGTCGTATGGCTCGTACCCGAACTTCGGTACAACCGAGCTATGAGGAATTGGCGTCGACATTAAGCGCAATGCCGGACTTAATGTTTGAACTGGATGAAGAGGGGAGACACTGGGATGCCAGAATACTCCGCCCTGAGCTATTGGTTGCTCCGGCAGAACAGCTGATTGGTCATACGGTGACTGAGGTGATGCCAGAGCATGCCGCTAAAGTAGTAATGCTGGCATTGCAAGAAGCAAAAGTTAACGGCTACTCACATGGAAGCCATATTCACTTGCCCACACCTGTTGGTGAGCGTTGGTTTGAAGTCTCTATCGCTCGTAAAGTTGCGACCTCAAGCGACAATCATGCAGAAATGCGTTTTATCGTGTTATCTCGGGATATCAATGAGCGTAAGCTTGAGTATCTTGAAGCCGAGAAACTGGCGTATCATGATCAGTTAACCGAGTTACCGAATCGCCATATTCTTCAGCATGGGCTGGTGGAGCAACTTCATGCAGGACAACAGCTTGGTTGTTATTGCGCAATCTTGTTTTTAGACCTTGATGATTTTAAAAAAGCAAATGACTTACATGGTCACCATGTAGGGGATCAATTACTCAAGACGGTTGCTCAACGTTTGTGCGCTAGCGTACGTCAGGGGGATGTGGTGATCCGTTGGGGAGGTGATGAGTTTGTTATTTTAATTACTCATTTATCCCCGAAGTACTCTAAAGCTAAATCTCATGTTGTTGGGATCTGCCAGAAAATCATCAATAAGGTAGATAAACCGTACCTCTTTGAAAGCGATAAACTAAATTGCCGGGTTAGCATCGGCGTTAGCCTGTTTGACAACCTCGATATCGAGACAGGGATCAGACAGGCGGACTCCGCTATGTATCAAGCCAAGCAGTCAGATAGTTTGCGCTATGCTTTTTACCACAAGCCAGTTAAGGGTGTTGGAACCTAGATAAATTCATCTGACAATAACGACAACCATGATACACTTCGCGACTTTTCAGCAGTTTGAGGTAGAGAATGAAAGTCGGGTTTGATTACGGAAGTTCTAATTGTGCGATAGGCGTTATGCAAAATGATGAAGTGGACTTACTACGTCTCGAGCAAGATAAATATTACCTGCCTTCGACTATGTATGCCATGCACAATGCGTTAATTCCTGCATTTGTTAACCGCCATCTCAATGAACCAGATCCAGCCTACACGCAGTCTCGACAGGGGCTGTTAACGGTAGCACAGCAAGCCAAACGTGATCTCGATTTAGAAGCGCATGAAGCGGGCGTTTTTTTTGGTCAAGCGGCAATTTCTGAGTATATAGAATTTCCTGAAGAAGGCTTTTTTGTTAAATCACCCAAGTCCTTCTTTGGGGCGGTTGGGCTTAAACCTCAACAAATCGCCTTCTTTGAAGATATTGCTGCGGCGATGATGATGGAGATTAAGCGCCGTGCCGAGTCGCAGCTGCAACAGTCCATTACCGACACTGTGATTGGTCGACCTGTTAATTTTCAATCTGTTGGTGGAGAGGAAAGCAACCAACAAGCGGTTAATATTCTTACCACCGCCGCAAAAAGAGCTGGGTTTAAGGAAGTGGATTTTCTCTTCGAACCGCTAGCTGCGGGAATTGAGTACGAAAGTCGTCTTCAGCAAGATAAACTTGTGCTGGTGGTTGATATCGGCGGTGGTACTAGCGATTGCTCGTTTGTCCGAATGGGGCCAAGCTATCGAAATAATACACAGCGACAGCAAGACTTTTTAGCGCATACGGGTAAACGTATCGGTGGTAACGATTTAGATATTGCGCTTGCTTATCACCAATTAATGCCGTTATGTGGTCTAGGCTCTAACATGAGTTCAGGTTTGCCGATGCCTAGTCAACTGTATTGGCAGGCATGTAAAATCAATGATATTCAGTCTCAACTAGACTTCTACAGCGATAAACTAGCGCGAGAATTGCAAAGCATGTTGCGAGATGTCGCCGAGCCGCAAAAGCTGGCGCGTTTACTTCACATTCAACAGAACAAGCTCACCCATCAAGCGGTTCGTGAAGGTGAACTTGGCAAGATAGCACTCTCTGAGCAAGCAAAGTTTAACGCCGATCTTGGTTTTATTGAGCCACAGCTATCCTCTGAATTTACACAGCAAGATTTTGCCGAATCAGTCATGTCGAACTTAGAGCAGATGGGGGCACTTGCGAAAGAAGCCATACATCAAGCAGGCTCAAAACCAGACGTGATCTATCTTACTGGCGGTAGCGCGCAATCACCACTGCTCAAAGCAACGCTTGCACAGCAAATTGGTGATATTGAAATGGTGAACGGGGATAATTTTGGTAGTGTAACCGCAGGTTTGACTAAATGGGCGGATAAACTATTTAAGTAATTGAAGTCGTGATAAAAGAAGCGGTAATAACCCGCTTCTTTCTTCTTTATATTATCAATCTAAGCGACTGGCAAGGTACTGCTCATAATCGGGTAGGTGCCTTTCAATTGGCTGGTTCATTTTGTCGCATGCCATCAGTAAATCTGCCGTTGCTTCATTACAGGCAACGGGAATATTCCAAACAGCAGCGAGTCTCAACAGTGCTTTGACATCCGGATCATGAGGCTGTGACGCAAGCGGATCCCAAAAGAAAATCAAGACATGAACATCTTGCTCCGCGATTTTTGCACCAATTTGCTGGTCGCCACCCATTGGGCCACTAAACAGTTTAGTTACTGCTAAACCGGTATGCTTTTCTATCAGATTACCCGTTGTGCCTGTGGCGTAAAGTTTGTGCTGTTTAAGACTAGCTAAGTGAGTCTGACACCAGTCAAGTAGGGCTGGTTTCATACCGTCGTGTGCAACCAAAGCAATATGCTTTTTCGCCGGCAGTGGCTGTGAACGTTTTTGCATGTGTACTGCTCCTATTTTGTGTGACTACTTAGAGTAATAAATTGACCGCTAATGCGATAAAAATTAAGCCAGAAATACGATCAATCCACACTGGTGCTGCGGGATGTTGTCTAAAATAGCCTGCAATTTTATCACCACCATAGATGTACATGCAGTCGATGGGGAAAGCTAAAATAGGATAAAGTAAGCCAAACATGGCTAGCTGCATCGTTGTCGAGGTCGCCAAGCTACTATCGACAAACTGAGGAATAAATGCAATAAAGAACAGGGCGACTTTAGGGTTTAAGACCTCCGTCATCATTGCTTGGAACATTACGTTTTTAGGCTTTTTGGTGCTCACGTGTGGTTTTTCCTCGCAGGCTATCTGCCCCTTCCCAAGCGTCTCCTTGATAGTCATTACACCTAGATAAGCTAGGTAAGCTGCGCCGAGGTATTGCACTGTGGTATAGGCGGTCTCTGAAGCTTTTAGGAGTGCCGATAAGCCAACAACGGCAAAGAGTGTGTGTATCACCCCTCCGAGCGCAAAGCCCAATGCGCTCTGCATTCCAGCTGCGCGACCATTAGTAAAGGTCTGCGCCATTAAAAATGCATTGGATGGACCCGGTGCTACGGCAATTACCGTGCTGGCGATTAAAAATGAGAATAAGTATTCAAGATTTAGCATCGTATTATTAAATTAGATCTTTACCAATCCATACCACTTTACCGAGAATTTCCAGCTGCTCCAATTCATTCGGCATCACAACTTGTTCTCGGTATTCTTTATTATCGCTAATCAAGCGTACTGAGCCATCAAAGTTTTGTTGTAGGCGCTTGGCATAAAGCTCTTCGCCAAGGCGAACAACATAGATCAGGCCTTCGCTTAACTTTTTATCCGATAAGTCCACTAAAATTGTATTGTTATTGTGAATAGTGGGTTCCATAGAGTCGCCTTTGGCAAACACCACGACCAGCTGTGACTTATCTAGATTTTTAAATTCAATCCACTTTTTTCTAAATGCAAGGTAGCGTGCAACCTCGGCGCTTTGGTTAAATGCGCCATAACCCGTGCTGACAGAAACATGATAGCCAGGCACAACAACAAAGTCTTCATTAAAGTCTTCCAAGGTAATACTTTGCTGGATGATTGGTGACTCTGTTTTGCAATCAAGTGGGATCCCGGTAACGAGCCACATCAAATCTACATTGGCCTGTTTAGCAATGCGTTCAATCACACTGAGTTTTGGGTCTTCCCCTTTTAATATTCTGCGCAGCGTCCCTTCAGATACATCAATTTTTAACGCAAAAGCTCTAATACTGTCCGGCTTGATCGCATATTCTACGCGCTCCGCTAGGCTCATGAGACTTTGTTCCATGCGTTTCCTCTTAAATAGTGATACGTGTGCGTCATTATATGGGCTATTTTTTGCGAAGTAAAATCATTTTTGACGCAAAAAAGATCCATTTTTTCGTTGTAATGCGTAAAAAATGGATTTATTATCTTCATTAAATTACGCAGTGAATGCATTTAGTCAGTGAGTGCGTAAATAAGTGATTTTTATAAACGTCATTTATTTGCGCAATTTTTTAAGGAATGAGTGTGATGTTAATGAGCCAACCTTTAATTTCTGAACGCGCGCCGCTTGGTGCTGCCATACTTAGATTTGCACGTAAAAGTCGTGGTTTTACTCAAGCTGAGTCAGCCGCAAGTTATGGTATAGAGGAGCGAACATTAAGGCGCTGGGAGAATAACGAATACAACCCTAAATGGAATGATGTGATTGCATTGGTTGAAGATGTTTATTTAATGGACATTGTTAATGTCATCGTGGGGTTAAGGACATCAAGTGCTGCGTAAAAAATTAAAGCCAGCGTACGCTGGCTTTGTTCGATAAAATCGCTATGTCTAGCATAGCGACTTATATTTTCTTACTCTTCGTCTTCAACAAGTGTCATCAGTGAAGTGTTACCACCAGAAGCTGTGGTATCGATACTAATGGTTTTCTCTGTTACTAGACGATTGATAAGCGTATCGTAGTACTCTGCACTGATCACTGGCAGGATAGCGCCTTTGCGCTCTGCAAGTTGTTGTGAGAAGTAACCAAGGCGTGAAGAGCGTGCAGCCACAACAGCACCTGCAAGATGAGGGTGTGCCAAAATAGCTTGCAGTTGGTTTTGCTTCGCTACTTGGAATACGCCTTCAGCAACCCCTGTAGAGATAAACTTATCTCTAAATGCCAATGCTTCTTCATAGAATAGGTCAGAGGCTACCGTGATCACTGTGTTACCTGCAGCAAGCGCTGTGATAATTGAAATCGCCCAAAAGTTGAACGAAGTACTCTTATCGGCATATACCACAACACAACCACGCGCTTCTAAGTGCAGCGTGTTTGACTCACCAGTAGGTCCCGGTAGCGTGGTGTAAGTACGCATACGCTTTTCTAAGCGGTTTAGCTGAGCACGTGCATCAGAAAGCGTTAATGATAAATCATCTGCCAACTCATCAATAATGTCTACAGTTGCGATTTTAGCAAGTAGCTGACGCACTGCTGAAACTCGGTCATTCAAAGCTGTACGACGCCAGATCTTTTCATCACGCTTTGAGTTTTGCATCAGTTTTTCAACTTGCTCAACTGCACCTGGGAAGTGGTGAATTTCTAGCTCATCAGGTGTTAAATCTGTCATTTGGACGTTGTCTGGTGACGCTTTTTCTTTTACAAGGCGAACTAGATAGTTTGGACCACCTGCTTTTGGACCTGTACCAGATAAGCCTCGACCACCAAATGGCTGTACACCAACGATAGCACCAATCATGTTACGGTTCACGTATACGTTACCCGCACGAGACATCTTAGCTAGGTATTCGCAGCGCTCTTCGATACGTGAATGAACACCCATTGTTAGACCGTAACCTGTACCATTGATTTGGTCGATAACATTATCAAGTTGATCTGCTTTAAAGCGTACAACGTGGACTACCGGACCGAATACTTCACGCTTCAACACGGATAGATCAGAAATCTCATATAAGCGAGGGGCAAAGAAGTAAGCGCCATTCTCGCTGTTATCTGGGATCTTAGCTTCGAATAGTAGCTTGCCGTTCGACTTCATGTAATCAACGTGCTTAGTCAGCGTGGTCAGCGCTTTTTCATCGATCACAGGACCAATATCAGTTGAAAGTTGTGAAGGGTCACCCACATGCAGCTCTTTTAGTGCACCTGTTAGCATTTCGATAATGCCATCAGCGACATCTTCTTGTACAAATAACACACGAAGTGCTGAACAGCGTTGACCCGCACTTTGAAAACCTGAAGAAATAACATCGTCAACCACTTGCTCTGGTAATGCTGTTGAGTCAACGATCATACAGTTTTGACCACCAGTTTCTGCAATCAGAGGAACCTGAATGTCATTACGCTCAGCAAGAATTTGCGAGATAAGCGTACCGGTCTCTGTTGAACCTGTGAACATAACCGCTTGGATGCGCTCATCAGGCACGATGTGTTTACCCACTTCGCTACCGCGTGCGATAACAGGCTGTACTACGTGCTCAGGTAAGCCAACAGTATGCATTAATTCGATACAACGCAGTGCAATCATACTGGTTTGTTCAGCAGGCTTTGCAATAACGGTGTTACCAGTCACGATAGCAGCAGCTACCTGACCTAAGAAGATCGCCAGAGGAAAGTTCCACGGGCTGATACATAAGATCACGCCACGAGCTTCAAAGCGTTCATCTTTAGACAGCTCTTCTGCACGAGCTGCATAGTAGCGACAGAAGTCAACGGCTTCACGCACTTCATCGATGCTGTCTTGGGCTACTTTACCTGCTTCTTTAATACAAATAGCAACGAGTTCGTCATGGTGACGCTCAAGAATGTCAGCAATACGGCGTAGTAGGTTTGCACGCTCTTCGACAGTGGTCTGTGACCAACTCTCAAAAGCCGCGTCAGCATTTATTAGTACATTTTGCATGTGTACTTCATCGTGTAAAGGCACAGAGCCAATCACTTGTTTGTGGTTCGCTGGGTTACGAACTGCAAGGTGACCTTCTGGTACTTGGCTTTCATCGATTAGGTGTTCGTTAAACCAGTTGTCTAGGTTCTCTTTGAATGGTGTTAAATCATTGATATCCGTCAGATCTTTACCTTTTGAGTTTGGACGCTCATCGCCATAAAGCTCTATAGGTAGTTTAATCTGCGTATTGTAACGGTTACGTAGGCCTTGCAGTGTTTCTACAGGGTCAGGAAGTAGTGACTCAACAGGCTTAGTGGTATCTACAATCGCGTTTACGAATGATGAGTTTGCACCATTTTCAAGTAGACGGCGTACCAGATAAGCAAGTAGATCTTCGTGCTGACCAACAGGCGCATACACACGACACTGAATACCTTCTTTTTCAACGATTTGATCGTAAAGTGATTCGCCCATTCCGTGTAAACGTTGGAATTCAAACCCTTTATTATCGCCTTTAGCAACCTCTAGGATAGTTGCTGCGGTGTAAGCATTGTGCGTTGCAAACTGCGGGAATAATACATCGCGTGCTTCAAGGAGCTTAATAGCACAGGCCTTATAAGAAACGTCAGTCGTTGCTTTACGGGTGAATACAGGGAAGTGCTCCAGACCATCTTGTTGTGTGGTTTTAATTTCCGTATCCCAGTAAGCACCTTTAACTAAACGCACCATCAATTTACGGCCTACGCGACGAGCAAGTTCTGCTACCCATTCCACAACGAAAATAGCACGCTTTTGATATGCTTGTACTGCAAGACCAAAACCATTCCAGTCGCCAAGTGCATCATCAGAGAATACCGCTTCAATGACATCTAAAGAGATATCTAAACGGTCTGCTTCTTCCGCATCAACAGTAAAACCGATATCGTATTCTTTAGCTACAATAGCAAGTTCTTTTAGTTTTGGTACTAGCTCGTCCATCACGCGGTCACGGTGTGTGAATTCATAGCGCGGATGAATAGCTGAAAGTTTAACTGAGATACCAGGACTCTTAATTGGGCCACGGCCTTTTGCCGCTTTACCAATTGCGTGGATGGCGTTCATATAGCTTTGGAAGTAACGCTCTGCATCCTTCATCGTACGTGCGCCTTCACCTAGCATGTCGTACGAATATACATAACCTTTTTGTTCTTTATCAGCGGCACGGTCGATAGCATCTTGAATGGTTTCACCCATTACAAACTGCTTACCCATGATCTTCATTGCATAGTTAACGGATTTACGGATAACAGGCTCACCAAGACGACCAATTGTGCGCTTTAGCACGCCAAATTGTTCTTCTTTATTCTTGTCTGAGTAATTAACCATTTTACCGGTAACGAGTAA
Organism: Pseudoalteromonas sp. Isolate6; assembly: GCF_022398435.1. Lineage (NCBI taxonomy): Bacteria > Pseudomonadati > Pseudomonadota > Gammaproteobacteria > Alteromonadales > Pseudoalteromonadaceae > Pseudoalteromonas > Pseudoalteromonas sp. Isolate6. The sequence continues at coordinate 53,084 of NZ_JAKEVK010000007.1, forward strand.
GCCCCAGCTTGAAGCGTTAACAAATAACGAGTCGCTGCTACCTAAGTGTGAACTCCAGTCGCCTTGTGCGAGTTTGTCGCGGATCAGGCTTTCTTGCGTTGCTTTGTCTGGTACACGAAGTAGCGCTTCGGCTAAACACATCAGCACCACGCCTTCTTCGGTAGAAAGAGAGAATTCATTTAAAAGCGCGTCTACACCGTTTTGACCATCTTGATCTCTACGAATGTTCAATACCATTTGACGCGCACGTTCCCATGCTCGGCTTCGAGCTGTAACGCCTACCTCAGCTAAAGGTAAAATATGATCAATAACCGCGTTCTCATCAATGCGGTAAAAATCACGGATCTTTTGTCGAATAGGACAGTTAGTTGTCAAATCGCCGTTAAAAAGCATAAGCAACCCTCAAAAATTGGAGTCAAAAATACATGTAATTCGCGCCAGCCTATGGAATCACACATCTAATGTGTAGATTACAAAACTACATCTGAACTGATGCCAAACTAAGCAACCAAAGGTTGAAAGTGTAGTTTCTTTTGCATAGGAAGCCTCAATTACGACAAAATGATGCAGTCACATTGCTAACCATAACACACCCATTCGGGGGTTCAAATTTTAGCCAGAATGCATGTTCTAAGTGTTTGAACAAAGCTGCGTTAGATACAGAGATAAACCGCTTTGCCCTTTATCGTTAATTTCGCGGGCATTCTATCGAAAAGACAGCAGAATATGCTGTTTTATTTTCAAGGAATACGGTAAATTTGCGGGTAATCTCAAACCCTCACAAAATTTTATGCTGATATGACGACTTCCATTAAAACTCGGGTATTAGATCGCATCGATTTAGCAATCTTAGACGCGCTCCAGCGCAACGGTCGGATCTCTAATGTAAACTTGGCGAAAGAGGTAAACTTGAGCCCGAGTCCTTGCCTCGACCGAGTAAAAAAACTCGAGTCGGAAGGGTATATTGAAGGGTATACGGCAAGATTAAATGCCGCAAAACTTGGCCAGCATTTGGTTGCGCATGTTGAAATAACCTTGAAAAGCTCGACCGAAGCGGTATTTGAGGTGTTTAAACAGCATATTGTAAAAATCCCCAACGTCGTTTCTTGTGATATGGTAGCTGGTGGCTTTGATTATTTAGTTAAGATCCGAGTCCAGGATATGCGTCAATATCGTGAGGTATTAGGTCAAATCGTTGAAATACCTGGAGTTGGTACAAATCATACCTATATGGTGATAGAACACGTCAAAGAAGACATGGGTGTAGAAGTGTTGAACTATCAGTAACTGTTGGCCCAATTTAAGGAATAATACATGCAAAAAGTGGTACTTATCACCGGTGCGAGCCGTGGGATTGGTGCGGCAACGGCTCAGTTGCTGGGACAACAAGGGTTTACCGTTGTTATAAATTACAAGCAGAATGTGCAAGCCGCAGAAACGGTTGCCAATACCATCCTAAGTAATAATGGTAAAGCGCATTTGTTGCAAGCAGATGTCACAGACGAAAAGTCTGTAGAGGCAATGTTTGACAAGATAAAGGCAGGTATTGGCATAGTTACGCATCTGGTCAACAACGCGGGGGTGCTGAACACGCAGACTCGAGTTGAACACATGACTGCAGCGCGTATCAACAATATGCTTACTAATAATGTTACGCCGTATTTTATTTGTGCTCGCGAAGCAATTAAACACATGCGTTTGAGTGCTAATCCAGCACAGTGTGCAATGGTAAATGTATCGTCAGCAGCTTCTTATTTAGGTGGGGCAAATGAATATGTTGACTACGCCGCTGCAAAAGGTGCAATAGACAGCTTCACTAAAGGCTTATCTCTGGAATTAGCCGCTGAGCAGATCCGTGTAAACTGCGTGAGACCTGGCTGTATTTATACCGATATCCACGGTGACGGTGGCGAACCAGACCGAGTTGACCGTCTAGCCGATTTTTTACCGCTGAAGCGAGGTGGAACCGCAATTGAGGTTGCTAATGCCATCGCTTGGCTTTTAAGTAACGAAGCAAGCTTTGTTACAGGGACTTTTATTGATTTAGCTGGAGGGAAATAGCAATTTATGAAAAATAAAATTGTTTATGTCTCAGGAACATTTGATCAATGCGGCGTCGACGGCGGCATTTAACAGTTACAAAGATTTGACGTCTTATTGCGCAACGAAAGTCTTAGCGAATCGCTTGATTATACTGATTTGCTAGTATTCATTGACATAATGCGCTTGAGCTAGGTTCCCAATACGATTGCGCAAGGTCGGTGCAAGCAGTTTGTAATAGTATGTGGTGGCATGGAAGTCGCCGCGCTCATCACTGACAAAATGAGGGATTTGCCCTGCGACTTTAAAGCCTAGACTCTGATATAGGATTTCTGCGTCCGAATCCGATTGTGTATCAAGGACGAGTAACGATATCTGCTGCCGTGTAGATTCTTGCTCTATGGCTTGCATCAACTTTGTTGCCACACCTTTTCGCCGGCTGTTTGGATGCACTAATAGTTTTTCAACTTCAGCTCGGTGCTGAGCATTATCTTTTGTTGCAGGAGAGAGTTGCACACAACCTGCCATTACGCCATTAAGTTCAGCGATAATAAGCGTCTTTTGCGACTTGATCACAGCATCGAGAACTTGCCACCAGTAATTCTGTATTGCTCTGCTAGAGGATGATTGCAAAAAACCGATAGAGGCGCCAAGGTTAATACAGGCTTGCGTCAGCGCGCTAAGTTGTTTTACCCAAAGCTGACAATCTAAGCGATTGTATTTCAAGCTAGGTGCCTGAATAATGCGAAGCTGCATTGCGGTATTAGACAAATTGTTCATGCAGTTCCTTATTTATCCGAGCCAGACTTTGCTCAAGCCTTGCCTTTTCATGCATTAATTTTTGCCATCGAGTTTGCTGTTTCTCTTTGGAGCGTCTCAGTGCTTCGTATAGTGATCGCTGCGGCACATGATAGGCTTTTGCGGCTTGTGATGGGGTGAGCATATCGTTCATTACAGCGTGTACGGCAGTGTCTAGTTTGCTAAGTGTCATTGTGCTTTCTCCTTAACATCTATTGGGTTTGTTGCTGTATCGTGCACAGGCCAGATACTCACATCCAAATGCCAAAGTAAGTACATCGTTTGATATAAAGTGTACATAATTACGCTCCTTTTTTGTCGTGTTAGTTGATAAGGAAAAACTGTGCCAAAAATTAAAATTATTTAATATCAATAGGATGTATTTTTTATTGGTATGTAAATACG
>NZ_JAKEVK010000070.1:0-20899 GCF_022398435.1 Pseudoalteromonas sp. Isolate6
CTTATAAATGAAGGTATAAAGTAAGAGATGAAAAGAAGTAATCCAGTAATAAAGAGAACACCGGTGTTTTTTGCTGTCAGCTGCGCGCTTGCATCTATCTCGACAAGTGTACTTGCGGAGCAAGGCACTAACGTCGACGAAGTTGAGAAAATTCAGGTTACCGGGTCTCGTATACTGAGAGAAGGTGCGATAGCTCCTGCTCCGGTAACGGTAATTAGCGGTGAATCTTTACTATCGAGCGGTGTAACGAATATTGGTGAAGCGTTAAATGATTTGCCTGCACTTGCAAACACATACTCTCTAGCGAACGGCGGAAGACATATCGGTACTGCTGGATTGAGCATGCTAGATTTGCGTGGTATGGGTACTGCTAGAACCTTGGTACTTGTTGATGGTAAGCGTCACGTAGCAAGCAATCCTGGCTCTTCTGCAGTTGATGTAAACAATATTCCATCAAACTGGATTGAGCGTGTAGAAATCATTACTGGTGGCGCGTCTGCTGTATATGGTGCAGATGCTGTAACAGGTGTTGTTAACTTTATCTTGAAAAAAGACATTCAAGGGTTCGATCTAAGCGTATCGAAAGGTAGTGCTGAAGAAGGCCCTTATGAAAACGAAAAGTTCAGCCTGTCTTACGGTGTAGACTTTGATGGTGGTAAAGGTAATGTTGGTATCTCTGTTTCCCATGTGAAGCAAGATGGTATGACAGCTAAAGATAGGGCACAAACTCGCGCGCCTATCACTAGTGTGTCAAACCCAGCAGATAAAGATTATATAGACGAAAACGATAACTATGTTCACGATGGTGTACCTGATAGGCTCACTATTCCTAATGGCGGTTGGTTTGACGATGCTAAAGAAGGTAACTTCTATTTAGTAGAAAATGACCAAGATGTTTGGTATATCTTTAACCCAGATGGCAGTGTCAGACCTCAAAAACTTGGTACAACTTACAGCGATTACGGGAAGTGCTCTGGTGACTGTGACATTCTTGATTTAACTCGTTATACAGAACTACAACCCACTTTTGAAAATACCAATGTAAATATCAAAGCCAACTACGATATTACGACTGATATTAACGCATATGCTTCAGCTAAATATGTTAAATCAGAAGCTGATTCCATTGGTCAACCATCGTTTTTTGAGTATGGAAATAGTCGTGGAACAGGGGCGTTCATTATCAAACGCGATAATGCTTATATCCATGAATCACTTGCTCAATTGATGGATAGTAAAGGTGTGGAACAATTTGCAATGCACCGCTTTATGGAAGATGCAGGGCGTCGATATGAGTTTAATGAGCGTGAAACAACCCGATTTGTAGTTGGTGCAACGGGCGTGGTTGCAGAAGATTGGGACTTCGATGTTTCGGCTGTATATGGTAAAACAGAGACAACTCAGACTAATGCTGGTAATACGATTAAAGCACGTGTTAAACAGTCTGCAGATGCAATTAAGTTAGCAAACGGTGACATTGTCTGTCGTGATGTGGAAGCTCGTGCCGCAGGATGTGTGCCGACGAGCCTCTTTGGTTATGGTGCCGTGAGCGACGAGGCTGCCGCTTGGTTCAATACCACAAGTATTAGTGAATCCACCATCAAGCAAACAGTGTTCAACGCTAACATCAGTAATAGCGCCATCTATGAACTACCTGCTGGCTATGTTGGGGTATCTTTTGGTGTTGAATATCGTAAAGAAGAAAGCGATTCTTTACCTGACGCCTTCGCGGCAACAGGTGCAACATTCTTGACTGCAATCCAAGAGGAGCATGGAGACTTTACGGTAAGAGAAGCATTTACAGAGATTTCGATTCCATTACTATCTGATGTATTGCTAGCTCAGGACTTATCATTTGATTTGGCCGCACGTTTTGCCGACTACTCAACGATTGGTGATACTTTAAGCTGGAAAGCAGGTATCAACTGGACTGTGACAGATGAGTTGCGTATCCGTGCTACGAAGTCTCGGGCTATGCGAGCGCCAAATATTTCAGAACTTTATGGCCCAGTCAGTGAAACGTTCTTTAGTAGCATTACGGATCCTTGTCAAAAGGGAGAAGTACAGGATGCAAACCGTAGAGCAAACTGTGATGCGCTAGGGATCCCTGTAGATTTTGATGCTATAGCGACAGTTTCTTCTATTCCAGGATTATCTGGTGGTAACCCTGAATTAAAAGAAGAAGAGTCAGATAGTGTTACTTATGGTGTAGTGTACACTCCAGAGGCGATAGAAGGTTTCACCGTAACACTAGATTACTGGAAAATAGAAATTGACGACGCAATCGATGCGGTAGCTGGACAAGATATTCTAGACAAGTGTGTTGATTCACTTACAGGTATAGATAACCAATTCTGTGCTTTGATCACCCGCGATGCTGAAGGTGAGCTAAGAAATATTCGCTCAATTACACAAAACGTAGCAAAGCAAAGTGCTGAAGGTGTTGATTTCGAATTTGGTTACGACTTTGATCTACTTGAAGGGCGTATGACAACTAGCTTGATCGGTACTTACCTAATTAGTAGAAAAGAGTATCCATTCCAAGTTGACCCGACTGACTTTATTCAAAATGCTGGCACTGAGGGTGAAGCTGAGTGGCAGGCAATGCTTTCTCTTGGTTACAAAGTAGGTAATTGGCAGTTCGGTTCAAAGACTCGCTACTTAGATGAAGTAAGTCGATATACCGAGCAAGAATTAAAGCTCAATCCAGATCCAAATAGTTTGATGGGCTATGGTACCTATTTCATCACAGATATTCGTGGTGGTTACAGTTTCGAGAATGGCATTACGCTTGAATTAGGTGTCGACAACGTATTTGACAGAGACTTGCCTGGTTACACCACAGGAACTGGTGTTGGAACTGCGAGTTACGATAACATTGGTCGCATGTACTACGGTGCAATCACTTATCAATTCTAATTTGAATGCCATTAAGGCTTAAATATATAGTGTGAACATAAAAGGGTATACATCGGTATGCCCTTTTCTACATTAAGCTATGTATGGTCAGTGGATCAGTTGAGATACTGGCAATCGTAGTGATCTTGAAAGATGCTATTTCTTCAGGTATTGCCCCGGCGGTTTGCCAAAGACTTTTTTAAATGCATTGCTAAATGCAGCGGTAGACTCAAAACCCAAATATTCAGCTGCTTGTTGCTGAGAATATCCATCTTTCAACAGCTCAATCGCTTTGATAGCTCTTAATTTTTGGCGCCAATCACTGAACCCCATCATAAAGCATTTATGAAATAGGCGATTGAGTGTCCGGGTTGATGCGCCGACCTGTTCACTCCATGTTTCTAAACTTATTTTGCATCCTGGGTTATTGTGCAACTCCGTCACAATGGGCAAAATTCTTGCGTCTTGAGCACTTGGAATAAAAAAATGACAACTTGTAGCCGATGTTAGCCTATCAATAAAGACCGTAATAAATCGCTCTGTTTTTTCATCTAAATGGTACTCTTCCTGCCAAGTACAGATCTCCAGTATAAATTGCTTCAGGAGTTCATCTACCGCGATTAGCTTCGCTTTATTCCCTAGCAACTCAGTATATTTATTGTCGATATAGACACTACGAAAATCTCCACCGTAGCGACAATACGTTTCATGTGGAAGGCCTGGGGGGAGCCACAAAGCTTGGTCGGGAGGGATCACGAAAGTGCCTTCAGGAGTCACAATTGTGATGACTCCATTACTTGTATATGCAAGCTGCCCCCATTCATGTTGGTGCCGCTGAACATGCTCCCACTCTGCTTTTTTTACCGCTCTTGGCAGGATTGGTCGGCCAAGCGTTGGCTTTAAGAAGCGTTTATATTTGGGCTGAATACGCCAAGGAGAAGTTGTCTGCTTTGATAAAGAACTTGGCATAATTATGTATATCAGAAATCAACGTATGGCCATATTATAGCCATAACTTTTTAATAGTTGTGCTTTATGTGGAGATAATCATGAAGAATGCTTCTCAAGGATGGCAAAGTCCTTTTAATTTCTTAGTGCTCGCTACTGTAGTTATGGCCGTCACGTTTGCAGGTTGGATGGCCATGCTCAATAACTTTGCGATTGAAGCCGCAAACTTCAACGGCGCTAATATGGGAATGTTGCAATCCCTGCGTGAGATCCCCGGATTTTTAGCGTTTACAGCGGTATTTGTTTTATTGGTGTTAAAGGAGCAGACCTTCGCACTGATCAGTTTATGTTTGTTATCGCTTGGTGTCGCCATTACGGGCTTGTTGCCTACTATTTATGGTTTGTATGCAACCACAGTGTTAATGTCGATAGGTTTTCACTATTTTGAGACGTTGAACCAATCACTCAGCTTACAATGGTTTAATAAAGATGAAGCACCTGCCAAACTGGGTATCTTGCTCTCTATTAAATCCATTGCTTCTTTAATCACCTATGCGTTGATATGGTTGGGTTTTAGCTACTTCTCTGCAGATTATCAGTGGATGTATCTGCTTATTGGAGGGGTTGGCTTTATCATTGCGCTATTTATGTTTATCGGCTTTCCAACCTTTGAAATGCATACTACGCAACATAAAAAGCTTATTTTGAGAAAAGAGTACAGCCTATATTACGCCTTGATTTTCTTCTCAGGCGCGAGAAGACAAATATTTATGGTGTTTGCGGGTTTCTTAATGGTAGAAAAGTTTGGTTTTGATGTTGCACAGATCACCGCGCTTTACATGTTGAATCATTTGATAAACATATTTGTCGCTCCCAAGATTGGTAAAATGATTGGGCATATTGGTGAGCGTAAAACCCTGACAATCGAATATGTGGGACTAATTTTTGTATTTATTGGTTACGCATTGGTAGAGTCAGCAAGCTTTGCAGCCGCGCTTTATGTCATCGACCATCTGTTTTTTGCGATGGCTATTGCACTCAAAACTTATTTTCAAAAAATTGCTCGTCCAGAAGACATTGCAGCAACAGCTGGGGTTAGCTTTACCATTAACCATATTGCAGCAGTAGTGATCCCTGCAAGCTTTGGCTTAGTGTGGCTATACGATCAATCCTTAGTATTTTACTTTGGTGCTGCGCTTGCAGTGTGCTCATTGGTGTTGAGCCAATTTGTGAATACAGCAAATGTGCAGGAAAAGCTGGCTAAATCAGTGTGATGCTAGAGCATCACACGGAAGTGACGTTGCAGTTTAGATACTGCGACCACACCAAACCACACGCCCTGCAATGCCGTGACTGTCGGCATTATCAGCGGTGATCTCCCAGCTCAGGTAATCAGGGTTATCACTGATCACTTTGAGTTGAGAGTGCTTTTGTTGCACTCGCTTAGCCATGAGACCCTCTTCTGTTTGAATGATATAAACCGCATTTTTACTAGGCTGATTCTGTGAAAGGTCAACGAGTACCATGTCGCCGTCTAGCAACGTGGGCTGCATACTATCACCACGGATAGAGACAAAGGCGAGCTTCTCTGAATACACGCCAAGATGGGAGTTTAGCCAACGACGGTTGAGTGCAAACTGCTCGGTGACTTCCTCATGACCTATTACACTACCCATACCTGCACTAGCCTCAATATCAAGTTTAGGTATGAAGGTAAGTTCATCTTTAAACTGACCTTGTGGGTTATCTATGGGTTGTTCACCGGTAAGCAACCAGTTCAGATCAACTGCAAATAGGCTATAAAGGTGCTCAAGATATATCATTGAAGGGCGACTTAAGCCGCGACAAATACGGTAAATATGGGAAGGGGATTTACCTGTTAGCTGGGCAAATTGGCGCTTATTGCCGCCTGCAAATTGATCGACTAAGGTTACAAATCGTCTTGAAAATGCCGTACTCATCTCTTAATTATTCTCTTTATAGCGCCTAAACCCGCAAGCATACTGAGCTAAGCCTTATCTGTACAGTCTCGCTGCATTAGTTGGACATTTTATAAACGAGCATAATCGAGGATGAGAAATTAGCCTAAAGAGAGGGAGCTATTTCATTAGACTAAGGTCGTAGAGAGTTGAGTTGTACGAAATTTGTCCATGCTGGTAGGCTAGAATCGCAAGTTAACATTTATTTAAACTCGGCACGACTTGCTTTAGCCGGCAAACAACATGGAAAAAGGTAATGAAATATACAAATTTATTAATTGCACTTCCGCTCTTGGGCGCGATGGAAGTTGCACTGGCGGTAGACTGTAGCAACTTAACGCAATGGCAATCACAGCAAGTATATACAGGTGGCGACGCAGTCACTTATCAATCAACTAAATACACCGCGAAATGGTGGACACAAAACCAAAACCCTGTGCAAAATTCCAATACTTATGATGTCTGGAAAGCCAATGGCAGTTGTGATCCGGTAACGCCATTGCCCCAAGTTTCGGTCACCTCTCCAAGCAGTGACGCACGAGTGTTAGTGGGTTCATCAGTTAGCCTAGCGGCGGCAGTAAGTCATCCGCAAAACATGGCAATCGACAGTGTTGAGTTCTATCTCGATGGCACGCTGGTCGCCTCTGATAACAGTGCGCCTTATGAGGTGATGTGGCAAGCGCAGGGGCTAGGTAATCGCGTATTAACTGTCTATGCAACTGATGTGTCTGGGGCACGAGGTGAATCGAGTGCGGTGAACTTCAGCGTCGTGTCTGACGAGGTTCCTCCTGGGGATCCTAATTTTAAAATTGTCGGCTACTTCCCAAGTTGGCAGGGTACAGTGAGTGATATTCAGTTTGATAAACTCACCCATATCAATTACTCATTTTTACTACCCAATGCAGATGGCACACTGAGACCGCTTGAAAATTTAAGCAAAATGACAGCGCTAGTAAATTCGGCTCATGCTAATAATGTGAAAGTGGGAATTGCCATTGGTGGCTGGAATGGCGGTGACGATAGTGCATTTGAGACATTCGCCAGCTCACAGCAAGGTAGAGCCCGCTTCGTGCAAGAGGTCATCGCGTTTGTAGAGCAGCATAATCTAGATGGTGTTGATATGGATTGGGAGTACCCAGATCCTGGCGCTTCGGCAAATAACTATGCATTACTGATGAAGGAACTAAGCGTTGAGTTACGCGCCAGAGGTAAATTCTTGACGGCAGCCGTGGTGGCGCTTGGCTATACCGGTGGTGGTGTGTTGGAATCTGTATTCCAAGATATCGACTTTTTAAATTTGATGGCGTACGACGCGAACAATACTGATCATGCGTCTATGCAATACGCCAAAGACTCAATTGCTTACTGGCAAGGCCGTGGGCTTAGTAAAGAAAAAACGGTATTAGGCGTACCATTTTATGCAAGACCTACTTGGAAAGCGTATCGCACCTTACTGCAAGAGAACCCTGCCAATGCCTGTCGTGATAGTGATGGTAGTAGCTACTACAATGGTATTCTGACGATCCGCGCAAAAACACAGTACGCTAAGCTCAGTGCCGGTGGCATTATGAATTGGGAGTTATCCCATGACAGTAATGGCCCTGCGTCGCTATTAACGGCGAAATGGGAAGTCGCAAATGGTGTAACACCAAGCTATCAATGTCAGTAACGCTCAGTGATAATTTAGAACGGTGGCCACCCTACATAGGGTGACCACTCTTTGGTTATAGCGCTTTGAAACGAATAGCAACACCGCCGCCAGCAGCCAGTTTTAATGTGAGCTTGTCGGCACTTGTTACCTTTTTACGGTAAATATTCATTTCATACGGGTTTTGTTTCCATTCGGCTTTATCACCGTCCGCGTAGATTTGCGCTTCAAAGGTCTTGCCGGGCTCAAGGAAATCTAAAGTAACAGGAATTTCTCTCGCTTCCTCGTCAGTTACTGCGCCCAAGAACCAGTCATTACCACTATATTGTTTATGCTTGCGCTCCTTTCTGGCAAAGACAACATAATCACCTACTTCTCCTGCGAGTGCGATACTGTGTTCCCAGTCGGTGGGTACGTCTTTAATAAACTGAAAAGCGTCTGGCTTAGCGAGGTAGTTCTCTGGCAAATCGGCCGCCATTTGAATTGGACTATAAAGTACAACATAAAGCGCTAATTGTTTGGCGAGGGTGGTTTGTGGGCGGTTGGTTTTATCACCAAGGCCATTGAAGCCCATGTCAAAAATACCCGGAGTAAAGTCCATAGGACCTGCTAACATGCGGGTAAAGGCAAGCATTGGTACATGCTCCGGTGGGTTTGGTGGCGTGCCCCATGCGTTGAACTCTTGCCCTCTTGCACCTTCTCTCGCGATCCAGTTTGGATAGGTACGACGCAGGCCGGTATCTTTGATTGGTTCATGTGTATTGATACTGATCTTGTGCTTGGCCGCAAGTTTGACATTGTCTAAGTACTCATTTGACATAAATTGACCGTCGTGCCATTCGAATCTGGCATTGCCCTCGGCATCAATGCGTTTGATGTTGCCACCATCGGCTACGTAACCGGTTTTAACTTGGCGAACGCCTGCTTTTTCGTAGAGTGCGAAAGCCGCCTCCATTTGATTGCGATAGTTGCTGACGTTACCTGAAGTCTCGTGATGACCAATTAGGCGTGCACCTACTCTTTCTCCGTGCTTGGCTACTTCATCAATATTAAAGTCAGCATAGGCGTCGGTAAAGCTAAAGACATCACCGTTGAAGAACCAGTCGCCATCCCAGCCTATGTTCCAACCTTCAACTAATACTCCATCAAAGCCATTGTCAGCGGCAAAGCTCAAATATTCTTTAGTACGCCCTGTAGTCGCTCCATGCTTCTCGCCGCTGCCCCAGGTATTTTTGTTGATGTGCATGCCCCACCAAATGCCGATGTATTTACCCGGCTCAACCCAAGATACATCACCTAGCTTATTTGGTTCGTTGAGGTTTAAAATAAGGTGGGAGTTCAGCAAGTCGGTGGCTTCATCGCCTATTTGCAAGGTGCGCCAAGGTGTATTGAACTTACCATTGGTTTTGACTGCAACGCCATCTGACCAAGGTGTTAGATCGGCAACAAATGTGCCTGGACGACGTTGGTTTAAGGTCATGCCGGCATAGTCAATTAGAGCCGCTTCATGGACACTGATATGAACTCCGTCTTGATTCTTTAAGGTAAACGGGGTGTGCACATGTGGGGCATCGTGCAGTGGTGTGGTGTTGTATACATATTCATAGCGATTCCAGCCACGAGCAGGGATCCACCACGCGGTACTTTTATCACTTTGTGCAAAGGCGAATTCGGTCAATTCTCTGGTGATATTAAGCGCTTGATTTTGAGCAACCTCATAGCGAAAGCCGACACCGTCATCAAATACTTTTACACGCACAGTATATTGCGGCGATTTGTCTGTCTGCTTAGCAAAGGTGACAGCAAGCTCATTGTGCTTATCTTGGATCACTCGGGCTTCACCCCAAGGCTGTTGCCAACTGCTATCGACGCTATTACGCTGATGTGTAGTGATACTTAAGCCATCGCGCATCGATGCAGCTGTTGCGAAATCAAAACCAAGTTTAGATGGTTGAATAATGGTTTTGTCGTTAAAGCTGATTTGGTAGGACGGTTGGCTGTTATCATCACTCAAGGTAAAAGTGATTTTGCCATCTGGCGAACTCACAGCTAAAGATGCGGCAAAGCTCGTAGTCGTAAACAAGCTTAATCCGATCAGGGAAAGTGACATGAGGCGCATAGTTTTTCCTTCTTGTTGTCGGCACTAAAATTCGTGTTCTTTTGCACATAGGCTAAGCTTACTGTTGTATGCTAATGTTCACGTAAAAGTTGCATACGTATTCATGCTGTAAATGCGATGAATGTAATAATTATTCCGCTCGGTCTAGTGTAGACAAGCTAAGAAAAATAATAAGGATAGGTTGAACTGCTTATGCTAAACCTAACAATTTTTGGACGTATTGCTGTTGTGATGGCAATGCTACAAGTCAGCTCAGTCAATGCCCTTGAAGTGCAAATTGTCGATGCTGATAAACAACCACTCGCGAATGCCGCGGTGTGGTTGCAAGGAGATGGCTTTGATAACAAAAGAACGACGCTAGATTATAAGATGGAACAAAAGGATAAAGCGTTTGTGCCACATATTTTGATGGTGCAAGCAGGCACACAAGTCTCGTTTCCAAATTTAGATCCTATTCTCCATCACGTCTATTCGTTCTCTGCTGCAAAGCCGTTCGAGCTTAAGTTGTATCGCGATGACCCGAAACAGGTATTATTTGATCAAACCGGTGTGGTTGAGCTTGGCTGCAATATTCACGATTGGATGCTGGGTTATATTGTGGTTGTGGATAGCCCATTATTTGCGGTAACGGATAGTAGCGGTAAAGTATCGATCGACCTAGGTGCTCAGCAAGCCAGCGCACTAAAGCTGAATGTATGGCATGAAAGATTCGAAAATATAGACAAAATAGAACAGTATCCGCTTTCCGTCGTGAACAACACTCAAGTAATTACCTATCAAATTAAGCAAACACTAGTTGCTCCACTTCAGGATTTCTCCGATGGCTTCGATGATTACTAAGCTGAGCGCCGCTCTGGCATTATTCGCGATAGGGCAAGCAGGTGCCGTCGAGATTTCTGGGCAAGGGCAACTGCAAACGACTTGGCAGCATGATGATAATCGTAAAGCTTGGTATCAGCCTGGATGGGGCGTTACGCGTTTTGGGAAAGGGGAGTCAGATATTACGCTTAGCCGTGGCGCTATTGATTGGCGTGTAGATTTTGCCAGCGCTTGGTCTTTGCACGGGGTAACACAGTATGTGCCAGACCCAGATGACAAGCTCGGCTTTACTGAACTGTATTTGCAGTATCGAACACTGCCTAAAAATGGTCGCCGCTTTATTGTTCGAGCGGGCGGCTTTTATCCGAAGTTTTCTATTGAGAACCCAGATATTGGCTGGTCATCACCCTATACATACCAGTATTCGGCCATCAACGCTTGGATAGGTGAGGAAGTGCGAGTATTTGGAGGTGAAGTCGCGATTGAGCAGCCGCAGACGCGTCGTAGCCGCGGTCAGGGATTCAAAGGTGTGTTTGGTGTTTTTAAGGGGAATGATCCGGCTGGTACTTTACTCGCGTGGCGAGGTTTTACCGTGCATGATAGGCAGTCGGTGTTTAACGAAAGTCTCCCCTTTGCTGCGGTAGAGTCGTTGAACACACCGCAGCTACAACATCAAGCACAGCATGTTGAACCGTTTTCTGAAGTTGATGGCCGATTTGGTTATTATCTTGGGTATCATCGCGACTTTTCAAACCGCAGTGAGATCAATGTCTATTGGTACGATAATAATGGCGATCCAAGTAAGATCAATTACCGAACTGGACAGTATGCGTGGGACACTAAATTTATTAGTGCAGCTTGGCGTTACAAGTTAACCCCGCAGACGCATATACTCGCACAAGGCATGCTGGGTAATACCGCAATGGGTGTCAATCGCGGCGTTGATAATGACTTTAATAGTTGGTTTTTGCTACTCACACACCAGCGCGATGAGTGGCGCTTTTCCCTACGGGGGGAGCAGTTCAAAGTTATCGATAAAGATGATTGGCTGTTCGACCCAAACCAAAGTGATGGCTATGCACTGACCGCTACAGTGAAATATCAAATTAATAGCAATTGGTTGGTGGGCGGTGAATTTTTGAATCTGAAAACCACAGTTGCAAATCGCGAGGCCTTTAACGGAAAGCCTAAGCAAAGCGATAATGTGTGGCGACTCAGTGCGGAGTATCGTTTTAATTTATAGCAATAAGCGTGACACCCAAGGTATCACGCTTATCCATGCCATACGATGCGTTAATCCAATAGACGATTAATGCCGTTTAATGCTGCAACGCGATAGGCTTCGGCCATTGTTGGATAGTTAAAGGTAGTATTAATAAAGTACTCGATATTATTACCCGTTCCTTTTTGTTCCATAATGGCTTGGCCGATATGGATGATCTCGGATGCACGTTCACCAAAGCAGTGAATACCTAATATCTCTTTGGTTTCTGCATGGAACAATATTTTCAAGCTACCGACTTCAGTGCCGGTGATCTGTGCACGAGCCAAATGTTTAAACTGGGCACGGCCCACTTCATAGGGAATGCGCGCAGCGGTGAGTTCTTGCTCGGTTTTACCAACAGAGCTCATTTCTGGAATGGTGTAAATGCCGGTAGGGATATCGGTTATCAAACGATCATCACAGGCTCCATGCACAATCGCATTGGCCGCAATACGCCCTTGATCGAACGCTGCGCTTGCTAGGCTTGGATAGCCAATCACATCTCCTACTGCGAAAATATTATCCACTTCAGTTTGGTAGTGTTCGTTGACTTTAAGCTGGCCGCGGCTATCAGCCTTTAGGCCTACGCTTGCAAGGTTGAGTGTTTCGGTATTACCGGAGCGGCCATTTGCCCATAAAATGCAGTCTGCGCGTACTTTCTTGCCAGACTGTAGATGCACAATAACCCCTTTGTCATGAGTCTCTACTTTCGCAAACTCTTCGTTATGGCGAATAACAATGCCATTATTCCAAAAGTGGTAACTGAGTGCGTCAGAGATCTCGGCATCCATGAAGGCCAATAAGCGGTCGCGGGTGTTGATAAGGTCCACCTTTGCGCCCAGTCCTTTAAAGATTGAGGCATATTCACAGCCTATGACCCCTGCGCCGTATATCAATACGCGCTGAGGATTATGCTCAAGGCTTAAAATAGTGTCGCTGTCGTAGACGCGAGGATGGTTAAAATCAACGCCTGGTGGGCGGTATGGGCGCGAGCCTGTGGCGATTACAATGGTTTTGGCGGTGAGTAGTTCTTGCGAACCATCTTGATGGATGATTTGTACCGTATTTGCGTCAACGAAACTGGCATCGCCTTGAAACAAGTGGATGCGGTTACGACCATAAAAGCTAGAACGTAATGTTGACTGTTTTGAGATCACATCACTGGCATGGTGCAAAATATCTTGAAAGGTATGGCGCTGCGGGCGCTCAGTAAAACGATAAAGTGGATTCGCTTTATATTCGATTAAACGACTGACAGAATGACGAAGCGCCTTTGAGGGAATGGTGCCCCAGTGCACGCAGCCACCGCCAACTGCATGTTGGCGTTCGATAACCGCGACTTTTTTACCACTTTTAGAGAGGTTCATGGCGGCGCCTTCGCCGCCAGGTCCGGTGCCTATAATGATGGCATCGTATTGATAGGATTGTGGAACAGTTTCGGTTTTCTCTGCAGCTTTTTTGCTCACGGCCTCACCCCTTTAGTTGTTGAGGCCGCTGAACATTATGCTGTTTTCAGTAGCCTCGAATTTAGTGCAATCCAAGCTTGTTTTTGGCTTTCCCAAGCTTGTTCTAGCTCTTTATATTGTTGCATCAGCGCGGAATGTTCGCACTGTGCAAGTACTGCTTCTTTCTTCGCTTCGAGTACCTGTTTCTGCACAGTACAGTAGTTTTGAAGCTTTTTAAGAAGTAAATCATACTCTTGTTGTAACAATGTAAGCTTATCTTGCGCTAAAGGCAATTTTGCGAGACTGACTTTAGTCTTATTCAATAAGGTCTCCGCCTTAGCTTTTTCAATGCGTTCAACCGGGGTGCGTTTTAGCTTACTGGCAAGGCCTAGTGCTGCAAAAGTACGGATCAGCCATTTAGTTGGGTCATAGTGATACCAGCGAATGCCATTACGGTAGTCGCTGGCAAAAATATGATGGAAGTTATGATAGCCTTCACCGTAAGTGAATAGAGCTAGCAAGCCATTGTCTCGCGCGGTATTTTTTTCGGTGTAAGGACGACTACCCCAAATGTGCGCCAGTGAATTGATAAAGAAAGTAAAATGTTGACTGAGTACGAGTCTGAGTACGCCTGCAAGTAACAACATACCAAACACATTTCCGAGTAATAAACCTAGCACTAACGGGATGCCGATATTTGTAAGTAATACCAATTTCATATAGTGCTTGTGTTGCCACATCACGATAGGGTTACGTTGTAAGTCTCTGGCGTTATTATAATCACCGTAAGTCTCGCCTTGATAATCTCTTAGCATCCAACCGATATGGCTATACCAGAAGCCTCGTGTTGCGGCGTACGGATCTTTTACTGGGTCATCGACTTGGCCGTGGTGCACACGGTGATCGCTACTCCAATGTAATATACTGTTTTGTAACGCGAATGCGCCACCCAACGCAAAAATAACTTGAATCACAGGATGGGCGTCATAGGCTTTATGCGCCCATAAGCGGTGATATCCAGCGGTGATCGACAGGCCGGCGTAAAACATACAGGCAACAAAAGCTACCCAGTGGCTGGTGGTATAGCCGTATTCAAAGCCATACCAAGGCACCAAAGTGATCGCAGCTAAAAACGACAAGCTAAAGAACAGCACATTGGTCCATAAAATGGGTGGTTTTTTCATCAATTAATCTCAAAATCTAATTTCAGCGTACAACTGTACGCTAAAATAGTATTTCATTCTTGCTGCGTCAAGGTTTAGACTGCGGTTTATTGTTCTTATTTTTCGAAGCGAATTGGGGAAAGTCCATGGCTGGTGTACGCGCCCAACAAAAACAGAAGACCCGTCAAGCGCTTATCGAAGCGGCATTTAATCAACTAAGTGCTGAGCATAGTTTCTCGAATTTAAGCCTGCGTGAAGTCGCAAGAGAGGCGGGTATCGCACCTACCTCTTTTTATCGTCATTTTAAGGATATGAACGAGCTCGGGCTGACTATGGTAGATGAAGCGGGTTTAACCTTGCGACAATTAATGCGCCAAGCAAGGCGTCGCATCGCTAAAGGTGGTAGCGTGATCAATACTTCTGTGCACACCTTTATGGAATTTATTGAGCAGTCGAGCAACCAATTTCGTTTATTACTGCGTGAACGTTCGGGTACTTCCCCTGCGTTTCGTGCCGCCGTGGCTAGAGAAATCAAACATTTTATCTTAGAGCTTGCTCATTATCTTGAAACAGAAACGGGAGTAGATACTCATCACGCCCACATGCAAGCTGAAGCAATGGTCACCTTAGTATTTAGCTCTGGTGCTGAGGCTTTGGATCAAGATCCCCCACAACGCGCTGAATTGACCGAGCGTTTGAAGTGGCAGTTGCGGTATATCGCAAAAGGTGCCTCTGGTTATGCAAAACATCCAGAACCAATAAAAAAATAGCCTAAATTGGCTATTTTTTCATTGGTAATTAAAATTCAAAATTATCCTGCTCATTTCATATCCTATCTGTGTTCACTCCTAATCTTGAAATATATTTTCTAAATTTGGTGTCTTTTTAATTTAAATTGCCAATAAATTGAGGTTTAAACTCTATTTTTGGGATAATTTATGCTTGATTGTCGCTTTTAAAGCATGTTAAAACATAACCAATTCATCAACAGGAACACTTAGCTCAATGAAAATGACTGCGCGTATTTCACTCCTTCTTAACCTCCTACTGGTAAACCAGAGGGGTGGGGTGTAATTGCGCAAATTGAGCGACATTTACTGTAGACACCCCGCACTTGCGGGGTTTTTTTTGGCTGAGGATAAGGGTATGCAAGATAAAGTCTGGATTTTCGATACAACATTAAGGGACGGTGAGCAGGCGTTAAAAGCCAGCTTAACAGAAGAAGATAAAATACAGCTGGCGCATACCATTAGTCGTCTCTGTGTGGATGTCATGGAAGTGGGTTTTCCAGTATCAAGTCCGGCGGATTTTCGTGCGGTACAACGCATTGCCGCCGAGGTAAAAGGTCCAGCGATTTGTGGCCTTGCGCGTGCGGTTAGTAAAGATATCGACGCGTGTGGTGAAGCTCTTAAAGGCGCTGAGCAGCGCCGCATTCACACTTTTATTGCAACCAGCCCTCTGCACCTAGAACATAAGTTAAGAATGAGTCTAGATGATGCGACTAACATGGCGATTAAGGCCATTTCTCAAGCCAGAAAGTACACTGATGATGTTGAGTTTTCATGTGAAGATGCTGGCCGTACGCCACACTCTGACCTGTGTCGTATTGTCGAAGCGGCAATTAATGCCGGTGCATCTACGATTAACTTGCCTGATACCGTAGGTTACGTCACGCCAGACGAGTATGCAGCGATGATTTACCATATTCGTAATAATGTGCCTAACATCGACAAAGCCAGACTAAGCGTCCATTGTCACAATGATTTAGGGCTTGCGGTGGCAAACTCAATCGCGGCGGTACAAGCCGGTGCAAGACAAATCGAATGTACTATCAATGGTATTGGTGAGCGTGCTGGTAACTGCTCACTAGAAGAGGTGGCGATGATCATGAAGATGCGCCAAGACCACCTAAAAGTACATACCGATATTCGTAGCGAAGAGATTTATCGCGCGTCGCGCCAAGTTGCTAAAATCTGCAATATGCCGGTGCAGCCAAACAAGGCAATTGTGGGTGAAAATGCCTTTGCACATAGCTCGGGTATTCACCAAGACGGCGTCTTAAAAGCACAAAATACCTATGAAATCATGGCACCAGAAACCGTTGGCGTGCCGAGTAATCAGTTAAATATGACTTCACGCTCTGGCCGACATGTTATCGAGCATCGTCTTACCGAGCTTGGCTATCAGAAATCGGATTACGATATGGATAGCCTGTATGAAAGCTTCTTGGCGTTAGCCGATCAAAAGGGCACGGTTTACGACTATGACCTTGAAGCGATGATTTATTTCAACCAAATCAAAGATAAAGACGAGCGCTACCAATTACAGTTCGTCAATGCATCTTCTAACTCTCAATCTATCGCGAGCGCGACGGTGGGGATTGCCTTGAATGGTGAGCTTAAGCAAGAAGCGGCAACCGGTAACGGCCCTGTGGAAGCGGCGTTTGTAGCTATCGAGCGTATCACTGGCATGGCGGTGGAAGTGGTGGAATATAACCTTGATGCGACGGGTAAAGGAGCAAGTTCACTGGGCCAAGTCGATATTATTGCCAAATTTGATGGTAAGCAATATCACGGTGTGGGACTTGCAGCCGACATTGTCGAAGCGTCAGTGAGAGCCCTGATCCGAGTATATAACCTAATTGATAGAGCACAAAAAGTGTCTAGCCTAAAACAACAAAGGAAAGCAGGATGAGTCAAACAAACTACAAAATCGCAGTACTAGCTGGAGATGGAATTGGTCCAGAAGTGATGCAAGCCGCTGAGCTGGTATTAGATAAAGTGGCGACTAAGTTCAACTTTGCTTTAGAAAAATCACCACAAGCGATTGGTGGTGCGGCTATAGACCAATTTGGTGAAGCTTTACCTGCGGCGACATTGGCCGCATGTGAAGCCGTTGATGCGATTCTATTTGGCTCTGTGGGTGGGCCTAAATGGGAGCATTTACCGCCAAATGAGCAACCAGAACGGGCATCTTTATTACCGCTTAGAAAGCACTTCCAGCTATTTTGTAATCTGCGTCCTGCGCAGCTATTACCCGCATTGAGTGCAGCCTCTCCACTACGCAGTGACATTAGCCAGCAAGGTTTTGATATTTTATGCGTTCGTGAGCTTACTGGCGGGATTTATTTTGGCGAAAAAGGTCGCCAAGGAGAGGGCGAAAGCGAGTCGGCGTTTGATACGCAAACCTATTCGCGTAAAGAAATCGAACGCATCGCCCGTTTTGCTTTTGATGCGGCGAGACTTAGAAGCAATCATGTGACGTCTGTAGATAAAGCCAACGTGCTGGCAACCAGTGTACTGTGGCGTGAAGTGGTCAATGAAGTCGCAAAAGAATACCCAGATGTGACGCTTGATCACATCTATATCGACAACGCTGCGATGCAGTTGGTAAAGCAACCAAGCCAGTTTGATGTGCTACTGTGCGACAACCTGTTCGGTGACATCCTTTCTGATGAATGTGCAATGATCACGGGTTCCATGGGGTTATTACCATCGGCAAGTCTAAACCAATCGGGCTTTGGCTTATATGAGCCAGCGGGCGGCTCAGCACCAGATATCGCCGGCAAAGGGGTGGCAAACCCAATCGCACAAACTTTAAGTGCCGCGCTGATGCTACGTTATTCATTGGGGCAGGATGAAGCGGCACGCGCAATTGAAAAGGCAGTAGCAGAGGCGGTGAAAGATGGTGTAGGTACACCGGATATCTATCCTCAAGCAGGATTTACTACTATGGATGTCGCGCAAGCGATCGTCGACAGGGTTTAATAAAGGTAAGAGCAAGTGGCAAAAACATTATACGATAAAATTTGGCAATCCCATGTGGTTGCTAAATTAAACGAGCAAACCGATCTCTTGTACATTGACCGTCATCTAGTACACGAAGTCACTTCACCGCAGGCATTTGCGGGCTTAAGAGAGCAGAATCGTCCGGTAAGATGTCCAGAAAAAACCTTTGCGACAATGGATCATAATGTCTCGACCAAGAGCCGTTCGATTGATGCTGCCAGTGAGGTGAGCAAAAACCAGCTACAAGCGTTAGCACAGAACTGTGAAGAGTTCGGCATTGTACTTTACGATTTAAATTCGATTAACCAAGGCATAGTACACGTAATGGGACCTGAGCAAGGGATCACCTTGCCGGGTACAACGATTGTATGTGGCGATAGCCATACCTCAACGCATGGTGCATTTGGTGCGCTGGCTCACGGTATTGGTACATCAGAGGTTGAGCACGTGCTGGCCACCCAAACATTACAGCAGAAAAAAGCCAAATCGTTAAAAATTCAGGTGAATGGCGTCTTGCGTCCGACCGTGACTGCAAAAGACTTGATCCTCGCTGTGATTGGGCAATTAGGCACAGCTGGTGGCACTGGCTATGTGGCTGAGTTTTGTGGGACGGGGATCGAAGCGCTGTCGATGGAAGCGCGGATGACGCTCTGTAATATGAGTATTGAAATGGGGGCGAAAGCTGGCTTGATCGCACCTGACGAGAAAACCTTTGCGTATTTACGTGGTCGCCCATTTGCTCCTCAAGGCGAAGACTTTGATGCTGCGGTGCGCTATTGGCAAACCTTGCATAGCGATCCGGATGCTGAATTTGATCGTGTTGTGGAGCTGGATGCTGACAGTGTACAACCTCAAGTAACCTGGGGGACAAGTCCAGAGCAAGTCATTGGTATCAATGACTTAGTACCAAACCCTGACGATGAACCTAATTTAGTCAAAGCGGATGCGATGCGCAGCGCGCTGAAATATATGGGCCTCACAGCAGGGCAAAGGCTAAGCGATGCCAAAGTCGACACCGTATTTATTGGCTCTTGCACCAATAGCCGTATTGAAGATTTGCGTGCGGCGGCACAAGTGGTGGTGGGCAAGCACGTAGCGGCAGGCGTTGAAGCGCTAATCGTCCCGGGATCTGGATTAGTAAAGCAGCAAGCCGAACAAGAGGGCTTAGCCGATATTTTCAAAGCTGCCGGGTTTGAGTGGCGTGAACCGGGCTGCTCTATGTGCTTGGCGATGAACGATGATCGTCTTGGCGCAGAAAAACGCTGTGCATCGACCTCAAACCGGAACTTTGAAGGGCGCCAAGGGCGAGGTGGTCGTACGCATTTGGTGAGTCCAGCAATGGCTGCCGCAGCGGCAATTGCAGGTCACTTTACTGATATTCGAGGAGAGGCGTCATGAGCGTGTTTCATCAGGGCCTAGTTGCGCCACTAGACAAAAACAATGTTGATACAGACCAAATTATTCCCAAGCAGTTTTTAACTTCAACCAGCCGCGATGGATTTGATAAAGCGCTGTTTTATGATTGGCGCTATCTTGAAGATGGCCAGCCAGATCCGAACTTTGTGCTTAACTATCGACAATATCAGGGCGCGTCAATCTTGTTAACCCGTGACAACTTTGGTTGTGGCTCGTCTCGTGAGCATGCTCCTTGGGCACTAAAACAATATGGTTTTACCGTGATCTTAGCCGAGAGCTTTGCCGATATCTTTTTTAACAATTGTGGTAATAACCAAATGCTTTGCATTGCGTTACCAGCCAGCACGTTAGATACGCTCTTCGACGCATGTGAGCAACAACCACAAGTGCATTTGAGTATTGACCTAGAAGCGCAGCAGATAAGCGGAGCGGGTACTGCACCAATTGACTTTGAGGTGCGAGAAGACATCAAAGCGCGCCTCTTGAGTGGTCTTGACTTTATCGGTGAGACCGAATTATTGAATGCCCAAATTGATGCCTTTGAGCAGCAGCTTGCTACGATAAGACCTTGGCAATAATAGCGGTTTACTCAATTTGGTCGAATAATTTTGCCACCAAGCCAGAAGCTGATTAAGCTCTGGCTTTATTTGTTTTAGGTGTCTCCAATGAAAAAATTAACTTTAGCGCTACTCGCAACCTTGAGCTGCGCAGCCTTCGCGCGTCCTGCCCCGCTGGTTTCCATCCCAAGCCATGATGCATTTTTTGACGCTATTAAAGCGCACTGTGGCAAAGCCTACGAAGGTAAAGTAACGGTGGATAATCAAGGTCCAAGCAGTTTTAGCGATGCGCGTCTTGTGATGCACGTTCGTAAATGTGGTGACGCAGAGCTTCAAGTCCCATTTCATGTAGGAAAAGATGCTTCAAGAACTTGGATCATCACCAAAACTGGGAGTGGTTTGAGCTTAAAGCACGATCACCGTCATGAAGATGGCAGCGACGATGTTTCTACTATGTATGGTGGTCATACCCTAGATGCGGGATTTAATACCGTGCAGTCGTTTCCAGCTGATGAATATTCAAAACAGTTATTTGTCCAGCAAGGGATCCCACAGTCAGTCGGAAATACATGGCAGATGTATATCTATCCAGAGCAGTTTACCTATCGTTTAGTGCGTGAAGGGCGAGAGTTCCGAGTGGACTTTGATTTAACAAA
The DNA here is from genome assembly GCF_022398435.1 of Pseudoalteromonas sp. Isolate6. Lineage (NCBI taxonomy): Bacteria > Pseudomonadati > Pseudomonadota > Gammaproteobacteria > Alteromonadales > Pseudoalteromonadaceae > Pseudoalteromonas > Pseudoalteromonas sp. Isolate6. The sequence goes on from NZ_JAKEVK010000070.1 coordinate 20,701, forward strand.
ACCGGTAACCGCACCAAAAGCGCCTTGGGGATATAATACCAATTGAATTAATTCTCTAATCAATTTGAAGGGTGAAATAGCATATTAGCTTCGTTAAAAATTTCTCATTTAGAACAACTAAATAGCAAAATTTTTGCCTTGCCTATATGGATATAGGTACCTTAGCGGTAGCAGGACGCGAGAGCGGTGCTACTAAAGC
>NZ_JAKEVK010000071.1:0-20626 GCF_022398435.1 Pseudoalteromonas sp. Isolate6
GTTTTTAATTCTTATACTATTTTTAAGATTATTAGGATTGAACTGAAGCGTGAAGATTTGTTTGTTTTCATTGCCCTCGTGATCTTTGCTGAATATGATCTCATTCGTGTGATAAGACCATACGAAATTATCAACAGAATCTGTTAGGTAGGTGATTGGTTTAGCATCAGAGAGATCCCCCCCTTTGCGTACTAGATGAATATTATTCGCACCATTGTGCGGTTGAAGAAATGCAATCCATTCACCATCAGGTGATAGCGATACACTTTCCATTGTTTGCTCACTGAATAGATCTTTTAACGCGATTAACTGAGTTTGCGTTTGAGCAACGGTATGTGTGGTTTTTTGTGTAAATGAACCAACTTGGCAACCACTTAGGGATAGCCCAGCAAGGACAAGTGAGCTGATAATTGTCGTTTTTACTTTTATTAAATTGTATTTCATATTAGCTACTCCATTTTTCTGTAATTATCATTACATGATTTTTAATTATTGTAAAACGATAATTCATTGTTGTTTTTTGATGTTTTTTTTCTGTGTGGTATAGTACACCCTGAGCATGAGAAATGAGGAGCTGACATGTCTATCACTTTGGATATGATTCAAAGAAGAAGTAAATTTATCCGCGTGGGAGTACTATCTACTACAGCCATAGTACTGATATTTCTGGCCTACGAGTTGGTATTCAATCATCGTGTCAGTTACTATGACAATGCTCTGTTTGATGAGTTATGGCAGTCTGATAAGGTTAATAATGTTGGTCTGTTTCTAGCTACGACTCCAATATTGTTCCTTGCATTGGCGGGGGTCCATTTCATTACTCGATTGCTAAAGTATTTTGAGCAAGGACACTTTTTTACTCGAGAGTGTTTGTCTTGCTTTATCTATTTCATCATTACTGAAGTGTTGTCGATATTTTTCGTCAGTGCACTGAGCGTTATCTTTGCATACTGGCATGATGCTTACTTTGAACACACAACCCTTGTCCTGTCATTACAATTTGGTGAGTTGGTTACGCTTAGTATCTTAGCGACCGTTGCTTATCTGCTGCGCGCAGCGCAAGAGATCAGTGATGAAAACAAGGAGTTTATTTAGCGATGGAAATTGTTGTGAACTTAGATGTAGTCATGGCCATGAGAAAAGTCTCATCCAAAGAGCTGGCAAAAGAAATCGGCATCACAGAAGCGAACTTATCGCTGTTAAAGCGCGGTAAAGTCAAAGGCGTTAGGTTTGAAACACTAGCCCAAATTTGCAATTATTTGGACTGCCAACCGGGCGATATTCTGGAGTTTAAACCTTAACCTGTTTATGTGTTTGCATTCGCTATTTTGAATACCAGCATTCGAAGTGCATCTAGCTAAATGGATAAGTAAATAACTCCAGCTCGGGATAAGAATTTAAAAGCAAGGTCAAATAAAAAGAGAAAGTGCATACCAGATGAGTATGGCTGAAATAATGACTATCATCATTCTATTTTATATGTCAAATCAGCGCGATTTTAAAAACTTTTATAAAGGCTACCTCATGCGGTTACTCCCCTTTCAAGTTATTTCAAAACCCTAAAATCAACAGATAGTGATATTTGCTTCATTGACTCAACGAGTATCAAAGTTTGTCATAATTCGAAAATACCAAGACACAAAACGTTTGCTGGTGTAGCTGAGCGGGGTTCGAGGAACAATAGGATGGTATTTTGGATTCAAACTACACCTAGTTATCAATCATAAAGGTAAAATAATTGCCGTCAAAGTGACACCTGCAAATAAGCATGATACAGCACCTGTCGAAGAACTTACTCAAAATCTAACCGGCGCTTTATATGGAGACAATGGTATACCAGTAGTAAGTTAAAGCAGTCACTATCGGAAGGGGGACTCAAACTGGTCATCAATGTGCGCAGTAATATGAAGACCAGAGCTATTTCTGCGTGGCGCAAGGTTATGATGCTATCAAAGCGCTTTATTATTGAAACCGTGAATGACCAGCTAAAGAATATTTGTCAGTTAGAGCATTCAAGACATAGAAGCTTGTATGGGATGATATTAACAGTCTTAGGTGCGCTGATTGCATACAGCCATAAAGAAAAAAAGCCATCTATTTCTGTTGATGAACAGATGGCTTAAACCGATCTCGGGTTAATTAACTGTTGTTGAATCCCAGTGTTGAAATAAAGGCAGCTTTAGGCGTAATACCTAAAGCGCCTCTCTCGCTTTAAACTCAAGTACTTGGGCATTGATACAATAGCGGTCTTGACCTTTTGGCCCTTCATTTTTAAATACATGACCTAAATGAATACCACTGCTTTTTGAGCGTATTTCGGTTCTTACCATTCCGTGGCTTAAATCTTTGTGATAGGTCACGCTGTCTTTTACTGGGTGGGTAAACGACAGCCACCCAGTGCCTGAGTTAAACCTATCTCGGGTATCGAAAAGAGCTTTACCACTCAATTTATCAATAAATACGCCATCTGGTGTGTTTTTAAAGATATCGTATTGCTTGCAAAATGGTCGCTCTGTGCCTTTTTGAAAGGCAATGTCAAAGGCTTCCGAGCGGCCCAGCTTAAAAGCACCGAGTGCCTTGTAAAATTCTTCTCTCGCCATAAAACCTTGAAAGCCAAGGGACTCAACACCATCTTCAATAAATAAGATTGTTGGCGTTGCCCAAGTCGCGGTTTTTATCATTAGTCCTTCGAGTTGATCTGCATAGCGAAAATGAAGTGGAATATCACCTTGATAGTCATTTAACACCTCTTTTTTTAACTTTTCGCAGTAAGGGCAATAGCTCTTAGCGTCTACAATAACAATATGCTTACCTTGGGTAAGCGAAGTGTTATCAGTTTTATCTTTCACCACCTTATCAAAAGTCACTCCCGTGCTATGATCTGGGCAATATCCATTGGGATTCTTGGCTAAATAGTTTTGATGATACTCTTCCGCTGGATAAAATTTTCTAAGTGGCTTAATTGTGGTATGAATATCGCCATAACCTTGCTCAGATAATAAATGTTGATACTGCGCTTTTAATAAGTGAGCTTTGTCACTTTGCTGATCATCAGTATAGAGAATGATCGAGCGATACTGCGTTCCAACATCATTACCCTGACGATTTTTTTGGGTTGGATCATGACTTTCAAAGTAGTATTTTAGCAGCGCATCGGTGGTGATAAGATTTGCGTTGTAAGTTACCTTAACCACCTCTGCATAGTTATCTTCATCGAAACGTCGACTCGGTTTAATGATTTCTCTATAGCTTGGCTTAAACCCTTTACCGTCCGCATAGCCCGACTCAGCATCTATCACGCCCGTCATTTTTTCATAGCGCTTTTCAGGACCCCAGAAACAACCTGAGCCCAACACTAACGTTTTAATATGATTACTTGCGCCATCGACTTTAGGCTTCGGCATATCTGTACCCGCGATCGCAGACAAGCCTACTCCTAACATCATGATAAGCCCTATCGACGCGGCTACCTGTAATGTTTTCATCGTTACTCTCTCAATGCTGTATGTCGCAACAAGTAAGCATTCCACTTTATACTTGTTGAACTTAATATGATTTATTGCGTATTGAATGAGACCGTCGAAGGTTAATTATCATTTCATACAAAGTCGTTCATGATAGTGAAACCGTATTGTCCGCGACACAATAAAAGTAAAGGAATAAATGTGAGTAAAATAAGTGAAAATATCTATCAAAAGCTAACCAATGACGATGAGGCGCGTGCCTGTAGAGCAATTGATGATAAGGCATGTAGAGAAGTTCCTGGTAACTACGTGCTTATTTTATTGAGCCAGCTTTTTAGCAAATTGGGAGATGCTTTGCTCAATCCTAAAATCACGTTACCTTGGCTGATGCAATCACTCGGTGCTCCCGCTTATTTGATATCGGCTCTCGTTCCCATTCGTGAATCAGGCTCACTGATCCCACAATTATTTATCGGCCAATGGGTGCGCAAGCATGCGAAACGTAAACTTCTATGGTCTCTCGGCGCACTTATTCAAGCTACTTGTGTACTACTTATGGCATTACTTGCATGGAACCAAACTGAAAATCAATTCTACGCTTGGTTAGTACTTGGATTACTGGCAATTTTTAGCATCGCTCGCAGCTTAAGCTCGGTGTCATCAAAAGATGTCATCGGTAAAACTATCCCCAAACAAAAGCGTGGCCAGCTTAGCGGCCAAGCCGCCTCTGTCAGTGGACTTATAACCGTTACATTTGGTGTTGGGCTTTTTATCGCTGCCACTCAAGTAAACAACATCAACTTTGTGGTCACACTAATACTAGCTGCAATCTTTTGGCTGATTGGCGCGTTAACGTTCTCAAAAATTAAAGAATATGAAGGCGCAACCGAAGGTGGTGAAAACGGATTAGAGAAAGTAAAACAAGATTTCGCGCTGTTAAAAACCGATCCGATACTTAAAAAGTTTATTCTAGCTCGTGGTTTGCTGTTAAGTTCTGCGCTTATTCCGCCTTATTTCACGGTAATAGCACAACAGAATATCGGCAACGGTGCATGGGTGTTGGCCGTTTTATTAGCAGTGTCCGGACTTGCCAGTTTAGTCAGTGGCGCTTTTTGGGGTCGCCTTGCCGATCAATCAAGTAAACACGTGATGATGTATGGAGCAACAATCACCGTTGCTATCACTGCAGTGCTACTAACAACATCTTTATTTTATTCTTCGCTGCTCGAAAAGATGTGGTTTATTCCGCTTTGCTATTTTGTCATTGCTATCGCCCACCAAGGCGTGCGTGTGGGTCGAAAAACCTACGTGGTCGATATGGCAGAAGGAAACAAGCGCACCAGTTACGTCACGCTCAGTAACACAATTATTGGCATTGTACTTTTATTAACAAGTGCTCTTGGTGTCGTTGCCTCGGTATTTTCAATTAATGTGTTACTTACACTCTACATTATGATCACGATATTAGGCATCGTGCTGACAAGCCGCTTACCTAATGTCACTGAACGGTAAAACCTGTTACTTCACCGACAAATTGTGTCTAAATTTCTCCAAATGAGGTAAAAACGCCACAATTTTAGTTATCTGAGGATAAAATTATGTCATTGACTACGCGTTTTTCTGCTTTAGCGCTGGCGGTTGCCAGTATGACTTCTGCAAATGCCGCTGACTTTGAGTTCAATACCAAGCTTGCAGACGCTGATGCACTAGTAATTTTTCAAGCTGGTGAAAACCAAAGTAACCTAAAGTTCCTAGATAAAGACACTCGTAAACAGTTGGAGCGCGCAATTGCTGCTGAAGACTTTAATGGCGCGTATGGCAAAACAGTTGAAGTATTAGCACCTGTAGACTCTGATTATAAGCGTATCTTCATTGTTGGTTTAGGTGACGCAGGCGAACTCAACGCCAGCAAAATGACCAAACTTGGTGGTAACCTACACGCTAAATTCGAAGGTAAAAAGCTGGAGAATGTTGCAGTTGCATTCGAAGGCGTTGAAGGAGCGCTTTCAAATGCAGAACTGGCAGCACAATTTGCACACGGTGCAAACCTTCGTGACCACACCTTCGAAGTATACAAAAAAGAGCCAAACACTTTTAACGTAAGCTATCACTTCGACGTTGCCGATAAACAAGCAACACAGGCTCAGTATAAAGCACTGCAACACATTCAAGCTGGCGTGTTTTTAGCACGTGACTTGACCTCTGAAGTCGCAACAGAAATGACCCCGGTTGACTTTGCAAAAGCGGCAAAAGAACTTGAACAATATGGCGTTGAAGTAGAAGTACTAGCACCAGCTGAACTCAAAGAACTTGGTATGGGTGCGCTTGAGGGCGTTGGCCGTGGTAGTGAACACGGCTCTCGCTTAGTTGTTGCACATTATAAAGGTAACAGCGAGACACCAATTGCCCTGATCGGTAAAGGTATTACTTTTGATTCGGGTGGTTATAGCATCAAAACCGGCGCTTCGATCGCACGCATGAAATCTGACATGGCAGGTGCGGCTGCCGTGCTTGGTACAGTAAAAGCAATGGCGCTAAGCAAAGCAGACGTAAACGTGGTAGCAGTCATGGGTATGGCGGCAAATATGGTGTCTCAGTATGCAATTGCGCCGGGTGATGTGCTACGTACTGCAGAAGGTATTAGCGTAGAGGTTGTAAACACAGATGCTGAAGGTCGTTTGGTGCTGTCTGATGCAATGTGGTACGCACGTAAACATTACAGCCCTGAGATCATGATTGACGTCGCGACATTAACTGGCTCTAAAATTCGTGCTGTTGGTAACGAGTATTCAGCAATTTTCTCTGAAGATGATAGCTTAATTACAGAATTTACCAACGCCGGTAAAGTTGTGAACGAGAACGTATGGCGTCTACCGCTTGGCTATAAGGACAAACTAAAATCTGACATCGCCGATTTCCAAAACGTAGGTTCTGGTGGTCCTGGTGCAACAACTGCTGCGACTTTCCTACAACAATTTGCAGGTGACACCCGTTGGGTTCATATCGATATTGCAGGTAACGCACTTTCAAGCTCCGCTAAAGACGAAGTTCCAACCGGTGGTACAGGCTATGGCGTTCGCCTTCTAAGTCAATGGCTATTAACTGCTAAATAAATCCTCAGATTTGAAGCCGTGTTTAGGCACGGCTTTTTAGCTGCAACAAAACGGCAACTTGTAGCAATAATTTCGTTTCAATTGCGAGGTGTGTTATAAGAAACATAACGTTTACCAAAGCAACCAATTGTTATTGTCTATGTCTGATGTGAGTTGTTATTTATTAGGTGAGCAAGCAATTGTTGTAAATGCAACGTGTTTGCCTAAAAACAAAAGTCCAATTAATCAACGATTGTTCGCCCTCAAGAAATGGCTAGATAGTAGCGGTGATTTTGTTGATGTGGTGCCTGCCAAATCTTCCGTTACTGCCTATTTAAAAGACCCCCGCAAAGCCGATGCCTGGCAACACAAAATCCAAGCACATTGGCAAGACCTAGAAGTAGCAGAGGTAAAGCCAACACACCATCATATTGAGGTGTTTTATGGCAAAGAATTCGGACAAGATTTTGAACGCATAGCGGACGAATTACAACTGACGCCAAAACAGCTTATAGAGCTGCACTCAAGCGTTGATTATCAAGTGCAATTTATTGGCTTCTTACCTGGTTTTGCTTACTTGTCAGGGTTACCTACCGCACTTCAACTACCCAGAAAATCCACACCAATTACCAAGGTCCCCAAAGGCAGTATTGCCATCGCAGACAGCTACAGTGCAATTTACCCGAGTCAATCTCCTGGTGGCTGGCATTTGCTTGGACAAACCAACACTACCCTATTTGACCCAAATTCTGCATCAGCAAGCTTGCTGCAACCGGGCGATATCGTGCGTTTTGTGGAGAAATCATGCTAGAAGTTATTAAATCTGGGCCACTTTCAACTATTCAAGACATTGGTCGCCAAGGACTTCGCCACTTAGGAGTAAGTCAAGCAGGTGTCATTGACCCTGTTGCGCTTAAACTTGCAAATACACTCTTGTCAAATAACGACGATACTGCAGCTATTGAAGTGACCATTGGCTTATGCGAGTTTCACTTCCATGCCCCCACTAACTTTGTTATCGCAGGGGCAGATCTCAATGCTGCTTTAAATGACGAAGCAGTATACCCTTGCTGGCGCTACAGTGCTAAGGCCGGAGATAAGCTGACATTTAAGCAAAATCGCGACGGTTTACGCGCGTATTTGGTGGTCGAAGGTGGATTTACCAACATAGACAAGCTGCTTGGGAGTTATTCAACCGACCTCATGGCTGGCTTTGGGGGAATAAACGGCCGAGCTCTTAAACAAGGGGACAAACTGAGCTACACGCCGAGCACAGCTAAAAGCTCCGTGGGTGGCCTGCAGCCCAGCTATGAAAAGCTCATTCATTTCATCCCAGGCCCACACCTCGAGATCATTTCCAACCAGACACTGAGTGTATTAAACGACACTATTTGGAAAGTAAATCCAAGCAGTAATCGTATGGGTATTCGCCTAAGTGGCCATAGCAGCCTTGTGCATGCACATAATATTGCAACCCAAGCCGTCCACCCTGGCGTTATTCAGCTGCCCCCCAGTGGCGAGCCCATTATCCTATTGAATGACTGCCAAACTACAGGCGGTTATCCAATAATTGGCTCTATTATTCGAGCCGATATGCGCCATTTGAGCCAATTGGGCGCGGGCGATTGTATCCATTTAAAATCAACATCCGTTACAGATGCGGCGAAGGAATCTCACCGAGTACAGGCGCATCTCAATCAGCTAAGGTTAGCGCTTAAAAATAAAGAACAACAAAATGACTGAACTAAATCTCCTTCCCCTTTCTGGCATTGCCGTGATTGTCATTGGCTTTGCTCTGAGATTTAATCCCTTATTGGTTGTCACCTCCGCTGGCCTAGTTACTGGTTTTGCCGTTGGGATCGACTTTGTCGACTTAATTGTCACCTTTGGCGAAAAGTTTATGAACTCTCGCCAGCTTGCAAGCTTTTTACTTATCTTACCCGTGATTGCAATTTTAGAACGTTACGGCTTACAGCAAAGAGCTAAAGCTTGGGTTGCGGGTATAAAAGGGGCAACCACTTCTCGAATTCTAAGTATGTATTTTGTAGTCCGTGAGTGCTCCGCAGCGCTGGGATTAATCAATTTAGCGGGTCAAGCACAAACCGTCAGACCACTACTCGCTCCGATGGCAATAGGCGCTGCAGCAAATCAATACGGCGACCTACCACAAGATGTAAAAGACATGATAGGCGCACATGCTGCCGCCTGCGATAACATCGCGGTCTTCTTTGGGGAGGATATTTTTATCGCTTTTGGTGCTGTACTACTCATGGATGCTTTTTTAAAAGAAAACGGTATTGCCGGAATTGAACCGCTGCATATCGGACTTTGGGCAATACCGACTGCAATTGCCGCGCTCATTGTTCATCTCTTCCGTTTAGCACGATTTGAAGCAAAAATTCGAGCAGAAATTGCGCGCTGTCAGCAGCAACAAAGCGAAGAAGAACAAACACCTAGCAACACAAATTCGGCGCTTAAGGAGGAGTCATTATGAGCTTAATGAACACTTCTGACGCGCAATCTAGTCTACTTTCAATTGACAATATCTATTTATTGATTGGTTTTATCGTGATGTTTCTGGTGGTAAAAACGCTACAAGATAAGGCACACCCTAAGCGTCTCACTACGGCACTTTTTTGGTTCTTATTTGGCTCTGTTTTTATCTTTGGTGATGCTTCTATCGCATTGATTGGTGAGCGAAATACTTATTTATGGATCGGCATCAACGTGGTGATCATCGCACTGCTTGCGGGTATGAATATGGTTTCTATGGGAAATTATGACATGCCGTGCGAACGAGCCAAAACAGAAGATGCAAATCGGTTTGGTAATAAATTGTTTGTTCCTGCTGTACTTATTCCAATCGTTACTGTTATCTGTACTATCATCTTAAGTGAGATCCAGCTCGGCGATTTTTATCTATTCGATCAGGAGCACGTAACGCTTTCAGCACTGACACTCGCTTGCACCATCGCATTGCTGGTGAGCTGGAAAATAACCAAAGGCAGTCCATTACAAGCACTTTCTGAGTCTCGTCGCTTAGTTGATTCAATAGGCTGGGCAGCAATATTGCCACAGATGCTAGCAATGCTTGGCGGTGTATTTATCGTCGCAAACACTGGCACTGCTATCCAAGACTTAGTGACATTGTTTATTTCGCCAGATAACCGCTTTATGCTCGTTGTGCTGTATTGTGTTGGCATGGCACTATTTACCATGATTATGGGAAACGCTTTTGCCGCATTTCCAGTAATGACGGCAGGTATTGCACTGCCATTTTTGATCCAAGGACATGGCGCTGATCCTGCGCCGCTCGTCGCGATTGGCATGTACTCAGGTTACTGTGGAACACTAATGACACCGATGGCCGCTAACTTCAACATTGTGCCAGCGGCACTGTTAGATTTAAAAGATAAGTACCAAGTCATTAAAGTGCAAATACCAACCGCTATAACGTTATTGGTGATTAATATTTTTCTTATGTACGGAGTCGTTTTTTAATGTCCAGTTACAGTAAACCTTGTGTCCTAGTGACTGGGTTCACCCCATTTGGTGGTGAGTCCATCAACCCCTCATGGCAATTAGCGCAGTTGTTAGAGGGGGAAACCGTTGAAGGCCACCTGATCCACACGAAAGAGTTACCTTGTGAATTTGACAAAAGTATTGAGTCTTTAACGCAAGCGATAGATAAGTATCACCCAAGCATCGTGATCTGTGTGGGCCAGGCAGGTGGACGCTGTGATATCTCTATCGAACGTGTCGCTATCAACGTCAACGATGCCAGAATAGCCGACAACGCAGGAAACCAGCCGATAGACACACCAGTCGTTACACATGGTCCCGATGCATATTTTGCCTCTTTACCAATAAAAAGTATGCTAAGTAGTGCACTTCAAGCGGGGATCCCTGCAAGCATTTCTAATACGGCAGGCACTTACGTATGCAACCATGTGATGTATGGATTACTGCACTATCTTAGTACACATGACTTAGCGTGCCGTGGTGGCTTTGTGCATATCCCATACTTACCCTCCCAAGCAGCGCACCACCCTGGTGCACCCAGTATGGACATTGACACCCTAGTTAAAGGAATAAAAATCCTATTAACCAGCGCCATTACACAAAAGCAAGATATCAAGCTTGTCGCTGGGACGACACACTAATAAGCGACGCCCCAAAATGGTGCAAACCTGCACCATTTCATCTCACAAAAAATTCACATTTTCTCTATTTCATTGTGTGACTTATCAAATTATTTTTGGTAGAACTTAAACTATCTCATGGTAACTATGCGTCCGTGAGCAATAATAATTTGTTGATATTATCAACACATCAATAGGAATGAGGAAATATGTGTTCAATTTTCGGCGTACTTGACATCAAGACCGATCCCCTTGCACTTCGCGAGCAAGCCATCGAAATGTCAAAAAAACTAAGACACCGTGGCCCCGACTGGTCAGGGGTATATTCAAGTGAAAAAGCCATTTTAGTTCATGAGCGTTTGGCAATTGTTGGCGTTTCTAGCGGCGCACAACCATTATTTAACCCTGAAAAAACACATATTTTGGCGGTGAATGGTGAAATTTATAATCATAAAGAGCTTGCAAAAGCACTGACCGTTCCATTTGACTTTCAAACAGAGTCAGACTGTGAAGTGATCTTGGCACTATACAAGCAAAAAGGCCCTGAGTTTTTAGATGATCTTAATGGAATTTTCGCATTTTGTTTGTACGATGAAACGGAAGATGCCTTTTTAATTGGTCGAGACCACATCGGTATTATTCCACTTTACACTGGCCGTGATCAAAGCGGTAACCTCTATGTCGCAAGCGAAATGAAGGCGCTCACGCCCATTTGTACGCAAATTGAAGAGTTTCCTCCCGGCCATTATTGGTATTCAAAAGAAGGGGGTCCAAGAGAATATTACCAACGCGACTGGCAAGCGTTTAGTGCTGTAAAAGACAATGAGGCAAATCCCGAAGCAGTTAAAGACGGGCTAGAAGCCGCAGTAAAGCGCCAATTGATGTGCGATGTGCCCTATGGCGTATTGCTGTCTGGTGGTCTAGATTCTTCTGTGATTTCCGCTATCACACAAAAGTTTGCTGCAAAGCGTATCGAAGATGATGATGCTTCCGATGCTTGGTGGCCAAAACTTCACTCCTTTTCCATTGGTTTGGAAGGCTCTCCCGATCTCGCTGCAGCACAAAAAGTAGCGGATAGAATCGGCACAATTCACCATCCTATTCACTTTACCGTACAACAAGGGATCGATGCCCTTAAAGAAGTGGTCTATCACCTAGAGACCTACGATGTCACAACCATTCGCGCTTCTACTCCTATGTACCTTATGGCACGCTACATTAAAGCAATGGGCATTAAAATGGTGCTATCGGGTGAAGGGGCTGATGAACTATTTGGCGGCTATTTGTATTTCCACAAAGCACCAAATGCTGAGGAGTTTCACAACGAGCTAAACCGAAAGGTCTCGAAACTGCATATGTTTGATTGCTTACGTGCAAATAAGTCGATGGCAGCGTGGGGGGTTGAAGCACGAGTTCCCTTCTTAGATAAAGAATTTGTCGATATTGCCATGCGTACTAACCCGGGCTACAAAATGTGTAAAGATGGCCGTATCGAAAAACACATTATCCGTGAGGCGTTTGATGGCTATTTACCCGATGACGTATTGTGGCGCCAAAAAGAGCAGTTTTCTGATGGCGTAGGCTATAGCTGGATCGATTCACTAAAAGAATATGTCAGTCAGCAAGTGAGCGATTCGGATCTTGAAAACGCCCACTACCGCTATCCAATCAATACACCGGATAGCAAAGAAGCCTATTATTATCGCACCATTTTTGAGTCGCATTTCCCAGGAGAAGCGGCAGCTAAGTGTGTTCCTTACGGCAAGTCTGTGGCCTGTTCAACACCCGAAGCGCTTGCTTGGGACGAGTCGTTCCAGCGTAATGCCGATCCATCAGGTCGCGCAGCAAGCTCACACAACGAAGCGTATAATCAAAAATAAGAAAGTAAAAAAGGGACGTTCGTCCCTTTTTTAAAATTATCAGTGCTTGCGTTAAATAAAACGCTTAATAATAAAGTCGACTTTCACACGCTTAGCCTGACCAAGAAGCTTTTTCACAGGTGCTGGGTAATCCCCCAACGTTTCGAGGTCATCGTGGCTTTCAATGCGACGGCAATGTTTTAAGATCTCTTGCTTTTCTAACTCGATTTGAGGCAGCAATGCTTTGTCGGGATCTTCGATTAGAATGCCATTTTCAATATCTAACCCCCACGCCCTTGGGTTGAGGTTATGACCACTCATTAAATGCGTATCGCCATCTTTGCTCACTCCTTTCAAGTGGAACGAGTTGTTGCCATCTTGCCACAGATATACATCCAACAATCCGGCAGTGATGAAGCGGCGTTGCGATTTGATAAATTTATACAAAATGGTTTCGTACAAATAAGGAAGCGCACCAATTCGGCTAAATGGCTGTTCTGGACTGATATAGAAATCATTCGCCGTTTTATCCCCCACCACTATTGTCACCTTTTTACCAGTTTTCAGTAATCGACGTAACGAGCGAAGTAGAGGAGCCGGAAAATTGAAGTAAGGTGTGTAAAGAACTAACTCTTGTTCTGTGGTATCGAAAAGCGCCTTAATAAGGCGATTTAGCTTATTAGTTCTACGTCCAAACCCTAAATATGGACGAACTGTTAAACCATCCCGACTGTTCGCCTTTGAAATATCATAACTGGCCTTTTTCAACTGTTTCATCAGCTGCTTTTGCGCAGTGCGAATGTCAAGTAAAGTAGGTAATGGGCGAATGTCGAGTCTAGGTACTGCGTCGGACGCTATCAATACTTGATCGGTAAAGTGGCAAAAGCTATCCGCAAGCTGCACTTGTTTAATCACAAAATAGCGGTCTAGGCGGTATTTTTCATCATGATGCAAGTAGACATTATTTAAACTAGCACCGCTATAAAGCAGGATATCGTCAATAACAAAGCCTTTTAAATGCAACACGCCAAAAAGCTCTTTTGCTTTTACCGGTACACCGTACACTTCAACTTGAGTACCTAGCTGCTCTTTTAAATCACAATATAGCTTGGCATTGCCTTCTGACTTTTCAGCGCCAATGAGGCCCCGTTGCGCACGGTGAAAATCCACCAACACTTTTACCGTTAAGTCTGGATTTTGCTGCGCAGCCTCGTGCAATGCGTGCAATATCTCGCGACCCGCCTCATCATCTTGTAAGTAAAGTGCGGTGATGTAAATACGCGTTTTTGCCTGTGAAATAAGTTGTAAAAGCGTCTGATGATATTGCTTAGCATCAGTTAACACCTCACAATCTTGTGCACTTAACCCAAAGCCTGGGGTATTCTGCCAAAATGCCATATGTACCTTTTCAATTAGGCTATCAACTATTGATAGCAAAACAAAATTCTCTAAAACATACCAAAAAAAAAACCTGAGGTCATGAAATACTGCCGTTTTTTGCCAGTACTGAACAAGATTGCTTAATGTGTAGTCGATTTAGAACAAAACAGTACAAATTTTTTGACAACTTGCCAATTTACACCAAATCAGATTACGGTTTTTTATTTACTTCCCTATTGAATTACATAGAATCGAACAAACTTTTGCTTAATAGCATTTTTTAGAATTGAGTTAGGAAAATTACATGAGCGATGCAAAACACTGCAAACTGTTGATTTTAGGTTCGGGTCCTGCGGGCTACACTGCCGCGGTATACGCAGCACGAGCAAATTTAAACCCAGTATTAATCACAGGTATGCAGCAAGGTGGTCAGCTGACTACAACAACTGAAGTCGAGAACTGGCCTGGTGATGCACATGGTTTAACGGGTCCAGCACTTATGGACCGTATGAAAGAACATGCAGAACGCTTTGAAACTGAGATCATTTTCGATCACATCAACAAAGTTGACGTGACGAAGCGCCCGTTCACACTCACTGGCGATCAAGGCACTTATACGTGTGATGCGTTAATCATCGCAACAGGTGCATCAGCTAAATACCTTGGTCTTGAGTCTGAAACAGCGTTCCAAGGCCGCGGCGTGTCGGCTTGTGCGACTTGCGATGGATTCTTCTATCGTGGTCAAAAGGTTGCGGTTGTTGGTGGTGGTAATACCGCGGTTGAAGAAGCACTTTATCTATCAAACATCGCAGAAGAAGTACATGTTATTCACCGCCGCGACTCTTTCCGCAGTGAGAAAATTCTTGCTGATCGCCTAATGGATAAAGCAGCGAATGGTAATGTTGTGTTACACCTAAACCGCACACTTGATGAAGTGCTAGGTGATGATATGGGTGTTACTGGTATTCGTATCAAAGATACTGATTCAGAAGCGACAGAGCAGCTTGATCTTGCTGGTGTTTTCATCGCAATTGGTCACAAGCCAAACACAGATATGTTTGAGGGCCAGCTAGAGATGAAAGATGGTTATTTGGTTGTACAGTCTGGTCTAAATGGTAACGCAACACAGACTAGTGTTGAAGGTGTGTTTGCAGCAGGTGATGTGTCTGACCACATTTACCGTCAGGCAATTACCTCTGCAGGTACAGGCTGTATGGCAGCACTAGATGCAGAGCGCTTCCTAGACAGCCAAAAATAATAGATAAATGGGTCGGTCTAGGCTGGCCCTCTTCCCTCCTTGCTTTAATTTGCTATATTGAAATAAATAACAATCCTGTAGTTTGTTCAATGATCCAACAACTGTTCCACCTCGCCCACGATGACTTTCGTTTTCCGCCAAATCACTATGCCTTGTCTGAACCAGATGGACTGCTTGCCATTGGTGGTTGTTTACAAGTAGAACGTCTGAAAAACGCTTATGCCAATGGGATCTTTCCTTGGTTTAATGAGGGTGAACCAATTATGTGGTGGAGCCCAAGCGAGCGCGGCATTTTGGAGCTTAAAGATTTTCATTGTGGTAAAACGCTAAGAAAAGCCCAACGTAAACTTAATCCGACCGTCACTATCAATACCGCCTTTTCACAAGTGATTGAAGCTTGTAGAAATCAACGAATGGCGGCTGAAGGAACTTGGATCACAAATGCGATGTTGGCTGCGTATCAGCAAGCGCACACTCAGGGGTTAGCACATAGTGTGGAAATATGGGAGCGAGACAAGCTCGTTGGCGGGCTCTATGGCATCATGCAGTCTGGTGTATTTTGTGGTGAATCTATGTTCCACACCTTACCTAATACATCCAAAATGGCGATGTGGGCACTGGTAAATTGGCTCAAAGCCCATCAGGCACATTTTATTGATTGCCAACTCGAAAACCCTTATTTGACAAGTTTGGGGTTAAAAGTTGTACCAAGGCGCGAGTTTTTGACTAGACTTAAATTGGCGGATCGATTTGAGATCCCATCATCAATGTGGCAGCCTCAGGAGTTGAAAGCTATCTATGAATGAACACTTTCCTTCTAAAATCGGACTGAGCCAACAATTTAGTTGTAGTTATTTACCTGAGCAGAAGGAACAGTTACTGGTTATTCTAGACCCAAATTGTTACAGCCCAGATAGATTTGAACAATTGTTAGCATTAGGGTTTCGCCGCAGTGGAGACCAGATTTATCGTCCACACTGTCCCGCATGCTCAGCTTGTCAATCTGTAAGAGTATTAACTCAAGAATTTAAACCGAGTAGGTCTCAAAAACGCAAACGCAATAAATTAAAGCAAGATTATCAACTAATTATTAGCCATCAGGAGCGTCCTGAATACTATCCGCTATACGAAAAATATATCAGTCTACGCCACAGCGATGGCTCTATGTACCCACCTAACCGTCTCCAGTACGAAAGCTTCTTATTTTGTCGTTGGATGAACATTGTCTTTATCGAGCTATGGCACAAAGATAAGTTAATTGCAGTAGCCGTCACTGATTCAATGCCTTATTCATTGTCTGCTATTTATACCTTTTTCGATCCTGAGTATGAATCACTAAGTATCGGTACTATCATGATAATGGCTCAGCTAGAACAGGCAGCGAAACAGAATAAACCATACTTGTACTTGGGTTATCAAATCGACGAATGCAAGAAAATGCGTTACAAAACCCAATTTGTGCCAGCACAAAAACTAGTTAAAGATATTTGGCAAAATATTGATCCGGATGCTCCACAACCTTGTGCTTAGTATCTAGTTTTCCTGCATACGTTAGCTCAAATGTAGGAATCCCCCCCTTTTTAACACCACAATAATCCCATAGCGTGGACAAAAAACATGCGTTACTAGCAGGCTTTCCTATGCTAGAATGACGCCCTCGCCTATCAATAAGGCTCCAGATTTTGAAATGCGTTAGGAATAGAAAGCAAAAAACTTTGGTAAAACTGGCTTAATAAACGACCAAATTAACAAAAAATCAGCTTGTAACTTTACTTATTCCCCGCTTTTGGGCAAAATCTGCATCGTTTAATTTAACCAAGAGGTGATACGCTACACATGGCGAAAGAAGACGTAATTGAAATGCAAGGCACGGTCCTTGATACGCTACCAAACACAATGTTCCGTGTTGAACTAGAAAATGGTCACGTGGTTGTTGCACATATTTCTGGAAAAATGCGCAAAAACTACATCCGTATTTTGACTGGTGACAAAGTTACTGTCGAAATGACGCCTTACGACCTATCAAAGGGACGTATTGTCTTCCGTGCTCGTTAATCTGCGTGTGTAGATTTATACTAAGTTGATGCCGTAAACTCGTTGATACCCAAGCGACTTCAACATGCTGATGTTACTTAGGTATACCAAGTTCATTCAAGCAATTAGTATACACGAACGACTAGCACTGAATTTAAGCGATGATAATACCGCATCTAATTCAGTGATAACAAAAAGCCCAGTGAAGCTGGGCTTTTTGTCGTKTAAAGCTATGTATCTAACCCCACCGTTCAAAGGGAGCACCATGGTCTTCCATGCTCGTTAATCTGCGTGTGTAGATTTATACTAAGTTGATGCCGTAAACTCGTTGATACCCAAGCGACCTCAGCATGCTGATGTTACTTAGGTATACCAAGTTCATTCAAGCAATTAGTATACACGAACGACTAGCACTGAATTTAAGCGATGRTAATACCGCATCTAATTCAGTGATAACAAAAAGCCCAGYGAAGCTGGGCTTTTTGTCGTTTAAAGCTATGTATCTAACCCCACCGTTCAAAGGGAGCACCATGGTCTTCCGTGCCCGTAAACCTGCGTGTGTAGATTTATACTAAGTTGATGCCGTAAACTCATTGATACCCAAGCGACCTCAGCATGCTGATGTTACTTAGGTATACCAAGTTCATTCAAGCAATTAGTATACACGAACGACTAGCACTGGATTTAAGCGACGGTAATACCGCATCTAATTCAGTGATAACAAAAAGCCCAGCGAAGCTGGGCTTTTATCAAATACTTCAAAAGTTTTATGCTGATACCGCTTCCGTTTGGTAATCAAAGGACAACTTGTTGTCTTTAACCGTGACTTTGACCGTACCACCATCAGACAAATGACCAAATAAGATTTCGTTGGCAAGTGGCTTTTTCAGGTTATCCTGAATAACCCTCGCCATTGGACGAGCTCCCATGGCTTTGTCATAACCAAGATCCGCAAGCCAATCTCGTGCTTGCGCCGTAAGCTCAAGGTTGACCGATTTCTTATCAAGCTGTGCTTGCAATTCAACAATGAATTTATCAACAACTTGCAAGATAACTTCTTTCTCTAGGTGGTTGAACCAAATGATGTTATCCAGGCGGTTTCTAAACTCTGGCGTAAACACCTTATTGATTTCTACCATTGCATCGTGAGAATAGTCTTGCTGCTGGAACCCAATAGATTGACGAACAGTCTCTTGAACACCTGCGTTTGTTGTCATTACTAACACAATATTTCTGAAGTCAGCTTTGCGACCATTATTATCTGTCAGCGTACCATGATCCATAACTTGCAGTAGAATGTTATAAATGTCCGAATGCGCCTTCTCAATTTCATCTAACAAGACTACAGCGTGAGGATGCTTGATTGCGGCTTCAGTCAACAGTCCCCCCTGCTCAAAACCAACATATCCCGGAGGAGCGCCGATTAGGCGGCTAACTGCGTGGCGCTCAGAGTACTCAGACATGTCGAAGCGGATAAACTCTATGCCCATACATTTAGCAAGCTGTTTAGTCACTTCAGTTTTACCAACCCCTGTGGGGCCAGCAAACAAGAATGAACCAACAGGCTTGTCCTCGTTAGCAAGACCAGAACGCGATAGACGAATTGCTGATGTTAACGCATCAATCGACTCATCTTGACCAAACACCAACATCTTCAAGTTGCGATCAAGGTTTTTAAGCGTTTCTTTATCACTAGATGACACGCTTTGTTGCGGAATACGAGCCATTTTAGAGACGATAGCTTCAATATCCGACACATTAATCGTTTTCTTGCGTCTCGAAGTTGGTTGCAGTCTTTGACTTGCGCCCGCTTCATCAATAACGTCGATAGCTTTGTCTGGCAAATGACGTTCATTGATATATTTAGCACTGAGTTCAGCTGCCGCTTTCAACGCTTTTTGCGTATAACGAATACCGTGATGTTCTTCATAACGCTCTTTCAAACCATGTAAAATTTTAGTGGTATCTTCGACACTAGGTTCAACCACATCAATTTTTTGGAAACGGCGCACTAATGCCCTGTCTTTCTCAAAAATATTTTTGAATTCAGAGTATGTTGTCGAGCCCATACAGCGAAGCTGTCCACTCGATAACAGCGGCTTGATTAAGTTAGACGCATCCATCACACCACCTGAGGCAGCCCCAGCGCCGATAATGGTATGGATCTCATCAATAAATAAAATCGCATGAGGTTTTGATTGAAGCTCTTTCAGTAGTGCTTTAAAACGTTTCTCAAAGTCACCGCGATATTTTGTACCAGCTAGTAATGCTCCCATATCTAGTGAGTACACTACCGCGTCTGCAATTACATCGGGTACCTGATTATTAACGATCCTATACGCTAAACCTTCAGCGATTGCCGTTTTACCAACACCGGCTTCACCAACGAGCAATGGGTTGTTTTTCTTACGACGACACAGCACCTGAACCGTACGCTCGACTTCCTCATCGCGACCGACCAGCGGGTCTATGCGACCAGACTCGGCTTGCACATTTAAGTTGGAAGTAAAGTTTTCTAGCTTAGTTTTCTCTTCCTGTTGTATCTCATTGTTGTCATCCTGCATTTCTTCATGATCTTCTTGCTCATGCTCATCTTCAATTTTTGAAATGCCATGACTAATGAAGTTAACGATATCTAGGCGACTAACGTCAGCTTTTTTAAGTAAATAAACCGCTTGGCTCTCTTGCTCAGAAAAAATCGCAACTAGCACGTTTACCCCAGTTACTTCTGAGCGGCCTGACGATTGAACATGGAATACCGCACGCTGCAACACGCGCTGAAAACCAAGTGTTGGTTGTGTTTCTCTGTCTTCCTCTAAATCTGGAATAACAGGCGTAGTTTCATCAATAAACTCTGATAACTCGCGCTTCAAGGTGTTCATATCGACACCACAGGCATCAAGCGCCTCACTAGCAGAGGGGTTATCGATCAATGCAAGTAATAAATGCTCAACCGTCATAAACTCGTGACGGCGAGAACGGGCCTCGCGAAACGCGGCGTTAAGAGTAAGTTCTAAGTCTTTGTTTAGCATTGGCAACCCCCAACAAGAAATTTATAGGTCATTCCTGCTCACAACTACAGAGCAGTGGGTGCTCGTTGTCACGAGCATATCGGTTTACCTGCTCAGCCTTGGTATGGGCTATATCAGCAGGGTATACTCCACATACCGCTTTTCCCTTGTGATGTACTTCTAGCATCACTTCAGTTGCTCTCTCGCTATCCATATTGAAGAATGTCGTCAATACCTCGACAACAAAATCCATGGGCGTGTAATCATCATTATTCAAAATCACTTTATATTTTCGCGGCGGTTGAAGCTGCTGCTTCTGTTCTTCGCGAACGGCGTCCAATACACCCGAATCTTTTGTCCCACTCATAATAAATATAGTCTTGTCT
>NZ_JAKEVK010000072.1:0-20515 GCF_022398435.1 Pseudoalteromonas sp. Isolate6
TTCTTATCAAGGATTTAAAAAAGACTCGCACATTAAATGAATTAAAATCAGTACTTTCTAATTTCATCAGTGATTTAGAGTCAAATTCAAATGAAAGAGAGGTTATGCTCGTCTTATCTGGCAGCTTTAAGTACATCATTTTTGGAGTATTCAACCATACAAATCATATACCTGAGGATAAAAAGGAGGATTATTTCTTAAATATAAAACCTATACTATGTGAAATAGTAACAAAGATAAAAACAGAAATTTTAAGTATTGTAAGGACAGATCGTGAAATTTAATTTATTTGCTGTTTTACCTACTACAGTGGTTTTAGCAAGCACTGTACAATCAATTGCATCTGCTGCTGAAACAATTAGTGATGGAATTAGTCAAGAGTTACACGGAAGTGTAACCCAAACCAATAATACCATGATTGATTCGCTTGGAACTAGCGACTCTTTTGGAACTAGTGACTCTTTTGGTACTAGTGATTCTTTTGGTACTAGTGATTCTTTTGGTACTAGTGATTCTTTTGGTACTAGTGATTCTTTTGGTACTAGTGATTCTTTTGGTACTAGTGACTCATCTAGTACCGCATTTCCGTATTCTACGAATGAGTTAACAAAAGGTATTTTATCAATTGTATATGAACAATATGGTTATAAATCCCTTCTTTATGAAATTTGTATACGGACAAACAAGAATGTAGTGATAGCGAGAGCAACTGAGCAAACTGAGAGTAATATAGGATATGACTTTCTGGCAAGAGGAAACTACAAACTTAACGACAACTCCCTGACGCTAAAAGTTGGAGCGACTAATAAAACAAAGCTAGAGAAGTTTAATTTCATAACTAGCGATGACCCAAATTACACGTTCATGGGTGAGTGGTATATCAATAAGCACAACAGGACGAAGGTCTATGCTCAATATCTTCCGGAGGAGTTTTACTTCGCTTATAGTTGCGATACACGACTTGGACAATAAATTAAAGCCAACGTGAATATAACGTTGGCTTTGCAACTTAAATCTCGGCTATGCTACTGTTAATCGCCTTTAGCATAGCAGTAGGATCTTCAGCTTTAGTGATCGGGCGTCCTATCACGAGGTAATCACTCCCCGCTTTAACTGCTTTTTCAGGTGTCATAATGCGTTTTTGATCGCCAGCATCAGAGCCTGCAGGTCGGATCCCAGGTGTTACAAGTTTAAATTCTTCACCGAGTTGAGCTTTTAACAGCTCGGCTTCTTGCGCAGAACAAACTACGCCGTCTAGGCCTGATTCTTTCGCTAATTTTGCTAGATATAGCACTTGCTCTTGGGGCGTTTTTTCAATTCCAAGCTTTAATAATTGTCCTTGATCCATACTAGTTAGTACGGTCACAGCAATAAGTAGTGGCGCTTTATCACCGTAAGCTACCAACGCTTCTTTTGCTTTTGACATCATTTCATGACCACCACTGGCGTGAACGTTTACCATCCACACCCCTAGCTCAGCCGCAGCAGTTACTGCTTTTGCAACCGTGTTTGGAATATCATGAAATTTTAGATCTAAGAATACATCAAAATTCATATCTACCAGTTTTTTTACAAACTGAGGGCCAAAATAGGTAAACATCTCTTTACCTACTTTCAATCGGCATTCGTCAGGTGAGAGCTGAGAAACAAATGATAATGCAGCTTCTTCATTATCATAATCAAGCGCAATCAAAACCTTTTTTAAATCTTGTGTCGACATAGTTACCCTATTTGGCCAAATTATAAACTTAAAAACCGTCTAACCCACGGCTTGGAGCAAGTGACTCCCAATGTTTGCAGGAGGGACATAACCAATACATAGTATGACTTGTAAACCCGCAATGACCACATTGATAGTTTGGCTTAGTTGCAATATAAGACTTCACCAATTTATCTATTTCTTGTAGTACGTGGTCTATTTTAGCATCTTTGCCGCTAATGAGTTGCAGCAAATAACTAAAGCCCCTAATTGATGGTTCACGCTTTAAACTATCAGTTAGAAACTCTATTGCCTCAAAAATATGACCTTTTTGGACTAATCCTTGGCAAAACTTAATTCTGATCAGCACACCTCCTTTTTCTAATAACTCTGAGACTAACTCAAAGAATTGATCATGAATATTTAATTTAACATAACAGGATTCAAGGTCTTCTATTACAAGTGGCGCCATAAATACAAATTGGCTCACGAGCTTTCGCCAATAATATATGCACTTCACGTAATCATCATGTTTATATGCATCTTTACCCATTTCATACAAGGGTCTTACTGTTTCATGCGCAAGTAACGTTGCTTTTTCGAATAGACTCGGATTCTTTTCTTGATTTGCGGCTTCACAGTAAAAGTTTGCAATCGTGGCGCAATGAGAAGACTTTTTAAAAAGCTCAGGATGCGCTTCATACATATGAACGCCCTTTCGCCAATCTCTAGTTTGAGAGTATAGGTTTAAAATAGGATCGAGAGCATCATTAAACCCTAGCTTTACAAGGATGACTAAGTGTTCCTCTGCACTATCCAACAGACCTGCTAAGATGTAGTCTTGAGCAAGCTCTAAGCGGCAGGATTTAACCACTTCTTCATCTAGATTAGGTTGTTTAAGTAGTAACTCATGAATTTTTATCGCTCTATCTAACTCTCCCCGCTTTCTAAAAAGCGATGCAAGTGTTAAATAATGATCGACGGAGTCTGCCGAGACTTCTAGTAATTTAGTGAGATGTTCAAGGCCCTGGTCTTCTTCCCTATCCAACAGGAATTTCAGGCCTTTACTATATTCTGAGGTAATTTGTCGACTTTGCTCTAAGGCTTGATTCTTAGCACTATTTTTACCCATAACATAACCGTAAGCGGCGGCTACAGGTAATAATAAAAACAGCAGTTCGATCATAACTAGCGTTCGGCTGTTTGGCTAAGCTTACTATTACTTTTTTTTAGGCGATGATTTTGCCATTTAAGCTTAGATAAAACCGACGCTGTTACAAGTAAACCAATAATTATCCCAAGAGCTAAGCAAATACTCATTAAGGTTGCCAGTGGTAACTCTGCACTTGCAATTACAAAATTGACATTAACAACTTGTGGATTTTGTGTCCCAACTAAAAATGCAATCAGTATGGCAACAACAGCTAATCCTTTTTTCAATACTGCAACCAAGTTTAGCTCCGTTAGACTTAATTATTTAAGCTTTCGTTTACTCTATCGCGCAGCTCTTTGCCAGGCTTAAAGTGTGGTACATATTTACCATCCAGCTCTACTGTCTCACCCGTTTTAGGATTACGGCCAGTGCGAGGAGAACGGAAGTGAAGCGAGAAACTACCAAAGCCACGGATTTCGATACGCTCCGAGTCTGATAATGAGCCAGCCATTTGTTCAAGGATTTCTTTTACCGCATTCTCTACATCTTTAACAGGAACGTGAGCGTGCTGCAGTGCAAGTTGTTCTATCAATTCAGACTTTGTCATAATGTTTCCTTTAGTGTAAAAGGAAGGGCTAAACGCCCCTCCTAGTTTAAAGACCGATTAATTAGTCTTTTTGAGCATTTTTGAAAGCTGCAGCCATTGCGTTTTCGAACGCTGGCTCATCTTTCTTAAGCTTCTCTAGTGCTTCTTTTTCTTCAGCTTCGTAGATAGCTTTAACTGATAGGCTGATAGTACGGTTCTTACGATCAACACCTACAAATTTAGCTTCGATTTCGTCGCCTGCAGAAACAGCAGCTGTCGCGTCTTCAACACGCTCTTGTGCGATATCAGCTACACGGATGTAACCTTCAACGCCTTCGATCAGCTCAACAGTTGCGCCTTTAGCATCAACTTCAGTCACTTTACCTTTAACAATAGCACCTTTTTTGTTGGCGTCTAGGTAGTTAGTGAATGGATCAGCGTCAATTTGCTTAACGCCTAGAGAGATACGCTCACGCTCTGGGTCAACTTGTAGAACGATAGCTGTGATTTCGTCACCTTTCTTGTACTCACGTACAGCTTCTTCGCCTGGAGTGTTCCAAGAGATGTCAGATAGGTGTACAAGACCGTCGATACCGCCGTCAAGACCGATGAAGATACCGAAGTCAGTGATAGACTTGATCTTACCAGAAACTTGGTCGCCTTTGTTGTTAAGACGAGCAAACTCTTGCCAAGGATTAGCTTTACACTGCTTAAGACCTAGAGAAATACGACGACGCTCTTCGTCGATTTCAAGAACCATAACTTCAACAGTATCACCTAGTGAAACTACTTTTGAAGGGTGGATGTTCTTGTTAGTCCAATCCATTTCTGAAACGTGTACTAGACCTTCAACGCCTTCTTCGATTTCAACGAAACAGCCGTAGTCAGTTAGGTTAGTTACACGACCAGTAAGCTTAGCACCTTCTGGGTAACGACCAGCGATAGCAGCCCATGGATCTTCGCCAAGTTGCTTAAGACCTAGAGAAACACGAGTCTTCTCTTTGTCGAACTTAAGTACTTTAACGTTGATTTCGTCACCTACGTTCACGATCTCTGAAGGGTGCTTAACACGCTTCCAAGCCATGTCAGTGATGTGTAGAAGACCGTCAACACCACCTAAGTCTACGAATGCACCGTAGTCTGTAAGGTTCTTAACGATACCTTTAACTTCTTGACCTTCAACAAGGTTTTGAAGAAGCTCTTCACGCTCTTGTGAGTTCTCAGATTCAATAACAGCACGACGTGAAACAACAACGTTGTTGCGCTTCTGGTCTAGCTTGATAACTTTGAACTCTAGCTCTTTACCTTCAAGGTGAGCTGTGTCGCGAACTGGACGTACATCAACAAGTGAACCAGGTAGGAATGCACGGATTGAATCAACTTCAACTGTGAAACCGCCTTTAACTTTACCGTTGATCATACCAACAACAGTTTCGTGCTCTTCACATGCTTTCTCTAGACGGATCCATGCTTCGTGACGCTTCGCTTTCTCACGAGAAAGGATAGTTTCACCGAAACCGTCTTCAATAGCGTCAAGTGCTACATCTACTTCGTCGCCAACTGCAACTTCTAGTTCACCAGCAGCATTTTTGAATTGCTCTGCAGGGATTGCACTTTCAGACTTAAGGCCAGCATCAACAAGAACAACATTGTTCTCGATAGCGATTACTGTACCTTTAACGATTGAGCCTTGCTCAACTTCAAAACCCTGTAGGCTTTCTTCAAATAACTGCGCAAAATTTTCTGACATACTAAATACGTCTCTATAAAGTTAAATTACCAATTAGCAACCATGCTGCATGGGGTTGTTAAATAAACACTAGCTTCCTGCCTGTGTCATTAAAAATTATTTAGGTAAACAACTTTTTGGAAGCTTACCTGCCACAATGGCGTCTTGAATAAAAGACATAACCTGTTCGAATACCTGTTCAGCATTATACTCAGTTGTATCAACAACTACCGCATCGCTGGCAGGAACTAATGGGGCAACCTTGCGATTCATATCGCGATCATCGCGAGCTTTAATGTCTTCTAACAGACCACTTAGTGTAACATCATGGCCTTTCTCATTCAACTCAACAAACCGCCTGCGAGCACGTTCTTCAGCGCTTGCAGTTAAATAAATTTTAAGCTCTGCATCAGGGAACACCACTGTTCCCATATCACGTCCATCTGCAATTAAGCCAACTTCAGTTCTAAAAGCACGTTGACGTCTTAACAATGCTTCTCTGACTCGTGGTAATGCCGCAATTTTTGACGCTGCTGCGCCGACTTCTTCATTGCGAATGGTATTAGTGACATCTTCACCTTCAAGTACAATTTTACTTTTTTTAGTTTCTTTATCGATAGAAAATTGTACATCCAAATTAGCTGCAAGTGGGACCAAGCCCTCTTCGTTATCAGTTGCTATTTGGTGGTGTAATGCAGCTAACGAAAGCACGCGATAAATCGCGCCGCTATCCAACACTTCCCAATTTAATGTTTCAGCTAACAAGCGACAAACAGTTCCTTTGCCTGAACCACTTGGGCCGTCGACGGTGATAACTGGCATAGCTGCCTGCATTTAGACCTCCTAAAAATGCTCACCTGAATTTGACGGCGCATAGTATACGTCAATTTGCTGAATATATCCTTATTTACCTGTCATTTTTTGTTATATCTCAAATTATTAGTACAGCGAAAGGTGCTAAATGTCAGGTGCGGACTAGCTTTGACTGAATAAAATTCAGCCAACCAAACGCGTATTTGACTTTGTTATGATTGATTATTTTAGAGAGGGCTTTAAGGTGCTGAACATCTTCAACACCTTTGATGAGATTAATACTGGCTAATGCTTTCTAACACTGAAAAATAGGTTGGGAAAGTTTTTGCCGTACATTTAGGGTCATTAATCGTTATAGCTTGACCACCTACTGCCACCATTGAAAAACACATCGCAATGCGATGGTCATTGTATGTATCTACATCCGTAAAATTAAAATTAGCCGGTGGTGTAACTTCGATAAAGTCGTGCCCTTCTACCACTTCTGCACCTACTTTCTTTAGCTCAGTCGCCATCGCAGCTAACCTATCGGTTTCTTTTACACGCCAATTGTAGATATTACGAATTGCGGTTTTACCTTTTGCGAATAGCGCTACGGTTGCAAGCGTCATCGCCGCATCGGGGATAGCATTAGCATCGATATCCACACCATTTAACTCACCTTTTCGCACAACAATACGTTCGTCATGCCAATCAATGTTTGCTCCGACTTGTTCCATCACTTTGGCAAAGCCGATATCACCTTGCACACTTTGTTTACCCACTCCCTTGATCTCAATTTCACCGCCTGCAATTGCCGCTGCAGCAATGAAATAAGAGGCAGATGATGCATCCCCTTCGACCATAAGTGTTCCAGGAGATTGATACTGCTGCCCAGCCTTTACCACAAAACGCTGGTAATCATGGTTTTCGACATGAACCCCAAAGTGCGCCATCACGCCAATGGTAATATCAATATAAGGCTTTGAAACCAGCTCACCTTTGATCGCAATATTCGTATCGCCACTAAAAAGCGGTGCAGCCATCAATAATGCAGTCAAGAACTGGCTTGAGATGCTGCCGTCAATCTCAACTTCTCCACCAGCAAGTTGCTTACCTGCAATTTTTAACGGCGGGTAGTCTTTGTTTTTGAGATATTGAATATCTGCACCAAGCGTTTGCATGGCATCAACAAGATGGCCAATTGGGCGCTCTTCCATTCGCGGCTCACCAATCAGTTCATAATCACCGGATATAGCAGCAAGCACAGCAGTTAATGGCCGATACGCAGTACCAGCATTGCCTAAAAATAACGGCTCAACGGGGGAAATAAAGTTGCCACCATTTCCTTTGACAAGTGCCACCGTGTTGTCGTCTTCTAGCGTCACTTCAACGCCTAATTGAGACAGTGCACCTAACATATGGCGGATGTCATCGCTATCCAATAAATTCGTCACTTTTGTCGTGCCTTCGCACAATGCCGCAAGCAACAAAATACGATTTGATAAGCTTTTAGAGCCAGGTAGCGTTACACTGCCACCGACTTTAGTAATAGGCTTGAGGGTCAACTGTTCCATCAACTGTTCTCCCGTGCGAATTTATCCATAAATGCAACTAACGCTTTTATCCCTTCAATTGGCATAGCGTTATAGATGCTTGCACGCATACCGCCGACAAAACGGTGGCCCTCAAGTGCAATTAAACCGTTTTGTTCTGCCTCTGCCAAAAATTTTGCATTTAGGCTGTCATCGTTTAACCAAAATGGTACGTTCATTAACGAGCGACAATGTTTTGCAACTTTGTTTGAATAGAAGCCAGAGCCATCGATGTAATCGTACAAAATGGCCGCTTTTTCTTGATTGTGCGCTTCCATGGCTTTAACACCACCAATGCTTTCAAGATACTTGAATACCTCAAACGCTAGATACCATGCAAATGTCGGTGGTGTGTTGTACATGCTTTGCTGATCAGCCTCAATGGCGTAATCAAGAATGGCAGGTCTTGGCAACCCTTCACGCTTCAATAACGTCTTACGCACAATAGCGATACTTAGCCCTGAAGGACCGATATTTTTTTGCGCACCAGCATAAATCAAATCAAAGTCATTGACGTTAATCTCACGAGATAAAATATTGGAAGACATATCCGCTACAATCGGTGCGCTTGAATGTTTTGGAACGTCAAATATTTCGATACCGTCGATAGTTTCGTTTGGACAATAGTGAATAAATGAAGCGTTCTCTGGTAGCTTCCACTCAGAGACAGGTAAAATATCGAATTGACCATTTTCGTCAGTACGAATATTAATTGCATGCGTTTGCGTAAACTTCCCACCTTCTTTTGTCGCGCCAGTAGACCAGATACCGTTTTCGATATATACACCTGGTACACCATCTACATGTAGATTTAGCGGTACAGCAGCAAAGTGACCACGACCACCGCCATGCATAAACAACACTTCAAATTCATCAGAGATATTCATCAAACGACGTAAGCTGGCCTCGCACTGCTTCGCCATCTCCAAATAAGGCGCTGAGCGATGGCTGACTTCCATCACCGACACGCCTAAATTTTGCCAATCTAAAAATTCTTTTTGCGCTTTCTTCATAACTTCAACAGGTAACATCGCAGGACCCGCGCAAAAATTATAAACCGTCATATTTTTCCTCATTCCTAATAAACTAGCCCATCCAAATTATCGACGAATTGTTATCATATTTTTTGAATGAACAGTGAGTTGCCCAAGCAAAAGCTGGATAGTTCGTAGCCTTAATTTATCAGGGTTCGAGCTATTGTCATAGAGGGATAGATTGAAAAAACTGACATAAAGAAAAAAAGCGACCGAAGTCGCTTTTTATATTACAGATAAGATTGTGTTATTCTTCTGTGTCTGAATCAACTGCAGGTGTCGCTTCACCCTCAGCCTCAACAATTTCACCCTCAGGCAACTCGTCCACTTCAATTTCTTCGATGCGTTGAAGACCAACTACCTTTTCTTCTTCCATCGTACGGATCAGAATAACACCTTGAGTGTTACGGCCTACCGTAGAAACTTCGTTTACACGCGTTCTAACTAGTGTACCACGGTTTGAGATCAGCATGATTTCATCGTTGTCATCAACTTGAACCGCGCCGACCACAGAACCATTTCTTTCAGTTACTTTGATTGACACAACACCTTGTGTTGCACGGCTCTTCGCTGGGTACTCTTCAAGCGGTGTACGCTTACCATAACCATTTTCAGTTACGGTCAAGATTGCACCATCGCCTTGTGGTACGATTAGTGATACCACTTTCACGTCATCTGGCATCTTGATACCACGAACACCTGTTGCTGTACGACCCATCGGACGTAACGCCAACATTTCTTCGCCAGTTTCAGGATCACGCTTTACTTCACCTGTTTCTGAATCTCGCTGCTTCTCATTAAAGCGCACAACTTTACCATGCTCAGTAAATAGCATGATGTCATTTTCGCCTGTGGTAATGTTAGCACCGATCAGGCTATCGCCTTCGTTCAAGTTGATAGCAATAATACCACTTGCACGCTGACGACTGTATGCTGTCAGAGGTGTTTTCTTAACGATACCACTTGCCGTCGCCATGACGATAAACTTATCTTCTTCGTATTCACGAACTGGTAAAATTGTCGTAATACGCTCATCAGCTTCGAGTGGTAACAAGTTAACAATTGGCTTACCGCGCGCAGCACGTGATGCAAGCGGCAACTGGTAAACTTTCAACCAATACAAGCGGCCAGAAGTAGAGAAACACAGAATTGTATCGTGAGTATTTGCAACGAGTAGACGTTCGATAAAGTCTTCATCTTTCATCTTAGTTGCAGATCGCCCTTTACCACCGCGGCGCTGAGCTTCGTAATCGCTTAGAGGTTGATACTTCACATAGCCTTCGTGAGAAAGCGTAACGACAACGTCTTCTTCGTTGATCAAATCTTCTAAACTAATATCGTGCGCAGCAGCAGTGATCTCTGTGCGACGCTCATCACCATACGTTTCTTTGATTTCAACTAACTCATCGCGGATCACTTCCATCAAACGCTCTGGAGTAGAAAGGATGTACAGTAGCTCAGCGATTAAATCGAGCAGTTCTTTGTATTCTGCTAGAATTTTCTCGTGCTCAAGACCCGTTAATTTGTGTAGTCTTAAGTCTAGAATTGCTTGGGCTTGTTGCTCAGACAAATAGTACTGACCATCACGGATCCCTAATTCTTCCGCTAACCAGTCCGGACGCGCAACATTTTCTTCGCCAGTGCGCTCAAGCATTGATTTAACGTTACCAAGATCCCAAGCTCGTGCGGTTAGCGCTGCTTTTGCTTCTGCTGGTGTTGGTGACTTACGAATAAGCTCAATGATTGGGTCAATATTGGCTAGCGCAATTGCGAGGCCTTCAAGCGTATGCGCTCTGTCTCTCGCCTTACGCAGGTCAAATACAGTACGACGCGTTACGACTTCACGACGGTGAATAATAAACGCATCAAGCATTTCTTTCAGGTTGAAACACTTAGGCTGGTTATTATCTAGTGCAACCATATTGATGCCAAACACAGTTTGTAGTTGTGTTTGAGCGTATAGGTTGTTTAGTACAACTTCACCTACTTCACCACGCTTGATCTCAATAACGATACGCATACCGTCTTTATCCGACTCATCGCGTAGTGCACTGATCCCTTCAACCTTTTTATCTTTAACAAGCTCTGCAATCTTTTCGATTAGTCTTGCTTTGTTAACTTGGTAAGGAATTTCATGAACGATGATAGTTTCTTTGCCAGTCTTCTCATCAACTTCGATTTCAGCTTTCGCACGGATGTAGATCTTACCACGGCCTGTTTTATAGGCTTGTTCGATGCCATTCTTACCGCTAATAATGGCGGCTGTCGGGAAATCTGGACCCGGAATATAGTCGATTAACTCTTCAATAGTGATGTCTGGATTCTGGATCACAGCCAAACAGCCATTGATCACCTCGGTTAAGTTGTGAGGCGGAATATTGGTCGCCATACCAACCGCGATACCAGATGAACCATTCACCAATAAGTTAGGCACTTTAGTTGGTAACACATCTGGAATTTGCTCTGTACCATCGTAGTTTGGTACATAATCAACGGTTTCTTTTTCAAGGTCAGCAAGTAACTCGTGAGCGACTTTCGCCATACGTACTTCGGTATAACGCATCGCAGCTGCAGAGTCACCATCGACAGAACCAAAGTTACCTTGTCCATCTACGAGCATGTAGCGTAGAGAGAAAGGCTGAGCCATACGTACAATAGTATCGTAAACCGCGCTATCACCATGCGGGTGGTATTTACCGATTACGTCACCAACTACACGAGCTGACTTTTTATATGGTTTGTTCCAGTCATTTTTAAGTTCATTCATCGCGAACAATACACGACGGTGAACTGGCTTTAGGCCGTCACGTACGTCAGGTAATGCACGACCTACGATTACACTCATTGCATAATCTAGGTATGAATTTTTTAATTCATCTTCGATATTGACTGGCAGGATTTCATTGGCGAGATCAGACATTTGACTCCACTTTCCTTCAGTGTCCACCCCTTTTGTGTCACACTACAACTTGTGTTGAGATGCTATCTGAATATCAAATTGCTTTTTCTGCTGAAGCGCCAATTAAACGCGCTTCGAAAAATAGCCGAATTGCCTCAGAGTATCAGCGGGGGCTTTGTTTATTATAAAATTCGTCAAGCATGCTAACACACTTTTTACCGTTTTACAGGTGCTATTTTTATCTAATCCCCTTTATAATGCGCTCAATTCGACGAGGAAGTTTTTTATGACCGAACATCAAAATGTAGACCCTAATGAAATCGCTAAATTTGAAGAAATAGCAGAGCGCTGGTGGGACCGAGAGGGAGAATTCAAACCATTACACGATATTAACCCATTGAGATTGGACTTTATTAACGATAAATGTGAAGGCCTATTTGCAAAAACAGTATTGGATGTCGGTTGTGGTGGTGGGATTTTAACAGAAAGCATGGCTAAGCTGGGCGCAAATGCAACCGGTATCGATATGGGACAAGAACCGCTCAATGTCGCAAAACTTCACGCGCTAGAGGTCGGCGTTAAAGTAGACTATCAAAAAGTGCCAGTAGAAGAATTCGCAGCCTTGCACCATGGCGAATTCGATGTAGTAACTTGCATGGAAATGTTAGAACACGTACCAGATCCAGAATCCATTATTCGTTCTGTCTCACAATTAGTTAAGCCCGGCGGTCATGTATTTTTTTCTACCTTAAACAAGACCACAAAAGCGTATTTACTGGCTATTGTCGCTGCTGAAAAACTGCTTAAAATGGTTCCTGAAGGCACGCATGAGCATGATAAGTTTATTCGCCCGTCTACCTTAATAGCTTGGGCTGAAAAGTACGACCTCAAAGTTAGAGCGGCAACAGGGATTAACTACAACCCTATCGGCAAAACATTTACCTTAACTAAAGACGTTTCGGTTAACTACATTCTACACTTTGAGAAGCTAGTATGATCCAAGCGGTACTATTTGATCTAGACGGCACCTTGCTGGATACCAGTGATGACTTGGGCGCTGCACTAAACCACGTTTTAACTGCTAACAAAATGCCTACTGTCGGCAAACAGGTGTATAGCAGTGCGATTTCAAACGGCGTAGCAGCGATGTTGCAAGTAGGGTTTGGTGAGTCATTACAGCGCTACGATACTCAGGTATTACGTCAGGGGGTACTCGATTACTACCTTGCGAACCTGTCAGTACATTCCCAATGCTTTGCGCAGATTGGTGCGTTATTAGCGGCACTTGCAGAAAAAGAGATTCAGGTTGGGATCATGACAAACAAACCTGAGTTTTTAACACTTCCGCTACTAAAGCAGATCCCTGAACTTGCAAAGATCGAGACAGTAGTATGCGGAGATACACTGGCGGTGGCCAAGCCTCATCCAGAGCCTTTACTGTTAGTGGCATCAAAATTGGGGGTCCCACCTGAGCAGTGTATTTATGTTGGCGACGCTGAGCGAGATATCATTGCTGCGAAATCTGCAAAAATGATTAGTGCAGCAGCAATGTGGGGGTTCATTCCATCTGAAGCCGAAGCAAAGTCTTGGCATGCGGATCTCTATCTTACTAACCCATTAGACACGCTATCGCATATTTAGTGTTGATAGAAAAATAAAACACCATATATTGTGTTTTTGCTATAATAGATACGAATTTGTGTAGAAAAAAATCAGTTAGAATTTTTTTTTATTTTTGCTGAAAAGCGTCATCTTTCTGTTGATTTTTCTTTGTGAGCAGATAAGTGGATTGTCATAGGTTAGTGGATACTTACATAAGTAAATTATCCCAAACTTATCCACAATTCTGCCCGAGTTGTTCTCTTGCAAATTAACGTCAACCCCACTATCTTGTGATCCCTAGCCACTAGGGCACCATATATAGTGGTGGTTTGCTAAACAATTTTATATTCGTGCGATATCTAAAGCGCGTTCCTAAGGAATACAGGCACATAACATGAACCAACAGCTATCTGTATGCAAAAGAAACGGTCGCAAAGAACCGTTAGATCTAGATAAGATCCATCGTGTCATTACATGGGCGGCAGAAGGCCTAGATAACGTCTCAGTTTCTCAGGTTGAATTAAAGTCACACATCCAGTTTTATGACGGTATTCGTACTGGTGATATCCACGAAACGATTATTAAAGCTGCAGCCGATCTGATCTCAAAAGAGTCTCCAGATTATCAGTATCTAGCCGCTCGTTTGGCTATTTTCCACTTGCGTAAGAAAGCCTATGGCTGTTTTGAGCCGCCGCACTTACACGACCATGTGGTAAAGCTGGTTGAAGACAAGCGCTATGATCAGCATCTTCTTACCGATTACACAAAAGAAGAGTTTGATGAGCTAAACAACTACATCGATCATAGCCGAGATATGAACTTCAGCTATGCAGCTGTTAAGCAGTTGGAAGGTAAATACCTTGTACAAAACCGCGTAACAGGTGAGATCTACGAAAGTGCTCAGTTCTTATATGTTCTTGTAGCTGCTAGCCTGTTTGCAAACTACCCGAAAGAAACGCGTCTAGATTACATAAAGCGATTCTACGATGCAGTTTCAACATTCAAAATTTCATTGCCTACGCCAATTATGGCGGGTGTTCGTACGCCGACACGTCAGTTTAGCTCATGTGTACTTATAGAATGTGCTGATAGCCTAGATTCAATCAACGCAACTTCTTCTGCGATTGTAAAATACGTCAGTCAGCGCGCTGGTATCGGTATTAACGCTGGTCGTATTCGTGCGCTAGGTAGCCCAATCAGAAATGGTGAAGCGTATCACACAGGATGTATTCCGTTTTATAAGCACTTCCAAACGGCTGTTAAAAGCTGTTCTCAAGGTGGTGTACGTGGTGGCGCAGCGACCCTATTCTACCCGCTTTGGCATCTTGAAGTTGAAAACCTATTAGTACTAAAAAATAACCGTGGTGTTGAAGAGAACCGTGTGCGTCATTTGGATTATGGCGTGCAGTTCAACAAAACCATGTATAGCCGCCTAATTAAAGACGACTATATCACGCTATTTAGTCCATCAGATGTGCCTGGTCTTTACGACGCATTCTTTGAAGACCAAGATAAATTCGAAGAACTGTATGTTAAGTACGAGCAAGATGAGTCTATCCGTAAGAAACGCATTAAAGCGATTGAGTTATTCTCAATGTTTGCGCAAGAACGTGCGAGCACTGGTCGTATTTATCTACAAAACGTTGATCACTGTAATACACACAGTCCGTTTGACTCTAAGGTTGCACCGATCCGCCAGTCAAACCTATGTCTTGAAATTGCACTACCGACTAAGCCTCTAAGCCACGTAAACGACCCTGAAGGTGAAATTGCACTATGTACGCTTTCCGCATTTAACTTGGGTGCCATCAAGTCTCTAGACGAGTTAGAAGAGTTAGCAGAGCTTGCGGTTCGCGCACTTGATAACTTATTAGACTATCAAGACTACCCCGTACCTGCTGCGTACAATGCAACGATGGGACGCCGTACACTAGGTATCGGTGTGATTAACTTTGCTTATTATCTTGCAAAGAATGGCGTTAAGTACTCCGAC
The DNA here is from genome assembly GCF_022398435.1 of Pseudoalteromonas sp. Isolate6. Lineage (NCBI taxonomy): Bacteria > Pseudomonadati > Pseudomonadota > Gammaproteobacteria > Alteromonadales > Pseudoalteromonadaceae > Pseudoalteromonas > Pseudoalteromonas sp. Isolate6. The sequence continues at coordinate 15,083 of NZ_JAKEVK010000072.1, forward strand.
GGTAGCGCTAACGGCCTAACACATAAAACATTTGAAGCCATTCAATACTATCTGATGAAAGCTTCGAATGAATTGGCAAAAGAGCGCGGCGCTTGTCCTAAATTTAACGAAACGACGTACTCACAAGGTATTATGCCAATAGATACTTATAAGCGTGACCTTGATAAAGTATGCGAAGAGCCATTGCATCTGGATTGGGATTCACTAAGAGCAAGTATCCAAGAACACGGTATGCGCAACTCAACGTTGTCTGCCTTGATGCCATCTGAAACATCATCACAAATTTCAAACGCAACAAACGGTATCGAACCACCTCGTGGTCATATCAGTGTTAAAGCGAGTAAAGATGGTATCTTGAAGCAAGTAGTACCAGAGTACGACCGCCTCAAAGATAACTATGAGCTACTTTGGGATATTCCATCTAACGATGGTTACCTTGCATTAGTTGGTATTATGCAAAAGTTCATCGATCAAACTATCTCTGCAAATACCAATTATGATCCAAGTAAGTTTGAAGCGGGTAAAGTTCCTATGAAGCTATTGCTAAAAGACTTACTCACCGCATACAAACTTGGTGTTAAAACTCTTTACTACCATAACACCCGTGACGGTGCTTCAGATGCTCAAGATGAGTTAAAACCAGAAGCAGAAGACGATGGTTGTGAAGGCGGCGCTTGTAAGATATAACTTTTATGCGGGTGGTCTTCACCCGCTTTTTTAGGTATTGAGTAACACATTTATGGCATATTCTACGTTTAGCAGAAATCATAACGACCAATTAAAAGAACCGATGTTTTTTGGACAGACTGTTAATGTATCTCGCTACGACCAACAGAAGTTTCCTATTTTCGAAAAGCTAATTGAAAAGCAACTATCGTTTTTCTGGCGTCCAGAAGAAGTAGACGTAAGTAAAGATAGGTTGGACTTTCAGGCACTTCCTGAGCACGAAAGACATATCTTTTTGAGCAACCTAAAATATCAAACATTGCTAGACAGTGTTCAAGGCCGCTCTCCAAACGTTGCGCTTTTACCGATTGTCTCCATTCCTGAGCTTGAAACCTGGATCGAAACTTGGGCATTTAGTGAAACTATTCACAGTCGCTCTTACACTCACATTATTCGTAATGTAACGCAAAATCCAGAATTGATCTTTGATGACATCGTGGGCAATGACAAAATTGTTGAACGGGCGGATGCAGTTACCAAGTACTACGACGAACTGATTGAAAAAGTAAGCCTTTACAATCAGTACGGCGAAGGCAAACATGAAATTAACGGCACAACGGTCGTCATTAACTTGTTTGAACTTAAAAAGCTCCTATATCTTTGCATCATGTCTGTAAACATCTTAGAAGCAATCCGTTTCTACGTAAGTTTTGCCTGTTCGTTTGCTTTTGCTGAGCGCGAGCTTATGGAAGGTAATGCGAAAATCATCAAGCTAATCGCACGTGATGAAGCGCTACATCTGTCTGGTACACAGCACATGCTGAATATCATGCAAGAAGGTAAAGATGATCCTGAAATGTCTATCGTGGCAGCGCAATGTCGTGAAGAAGCAATTAAGATGTTTGTTGAGGCCGCTGAGCAGGAAAAAGAATGGGCTGAGTATCTATTTAAAGACGGTTCGATGATTGGTCTGAACAAAGATATCTTGTGTCAATACGTCGAGTACATCACAAATATTCGTATGTCAGCAGTTGGTTTACCAACGCAATTCGAAACTAAATCAAACCCTATTCCGTGGATCAATGCTTGGCTGGTGTCTGACAATGTTCAGGTTGCACCACAGGAAGCAGAGATCAGCTCATACCTTGTTGGACAAATCGACTCTGAAGTCGATGCCTCTGACTTTGGCGACTTCGACCTGTAATGGTTGAAAAGCCACCCTTCCTAATTCAGGTTGAGAATATTGAGGAGCCACTGGAATATGTGGCTTCTTCGTCTTCGATACTCGAAACCCTTGAAGCCGCAAATATTGAAGTCCCCTATCAATGCCGTGAGGGCTTTTGCGGCGCTTGCCGCGCTAAGCTCATCGAAGGACAAACACAATACGCTAATGAACCACTTGCTTTTGTGAGAGATGGAGAAATTTTGTTGTGCTGTAGCAGACCCACAAGCCATATTAAAATAGAGTTGCCCTAGATAGCATGAATTCAAAAAAATACTTTGTTCTCTAACCGCAGCCGTTGTCCCTTATCACTGCGTTAAATCAGCTTGGTAATTTGAGCACGAATATAGTGCTCGTTATCAGTAATACTCAGCGCCCCATTTTCAAGAATCACATCCCAATGCAAACTTCGTGTCAGCATTTCACACAAATCAGCCACAAAGACAGCCGGAATACTAAACACAGATAGTGAACCAATAAACTGTAACTGCACTCGACGCTCTTCAAACCATTGCTCACCGTCGGCACACAACACCACGACCTTAGTATAAAGCTTTTCATACTTAAGTATCTCTTCAACCTCGTAAGTGCCAATAAACAAAGCGACTTCAATTTGTTCGTTTTCATCTTCGAGCCATACATCGGGCCAATACTTTTTCTCCGTCTTACTCCACTTTGCAGGCTTATCAAAAGACAGCGCACAGATCCCGAGCAATTTCATCGCAAAGTGTTCGCTACTTTCTTTTGACAACATAGCTGTAGTAAAAACTTCTTCATGATGGCTATGATGAAATAAGTCAGCAACCTTAATCCTTGCCTTGAAAACAAATGGCTTGTTCATAATGTTGTGCCCATTTTGACTTATTCCTTAACTATAGCTGCAATTCCAATTTCAACAACACCCAAGTTATAGTATAACGTTATTGATCCACTATATTTGTAGTGTTATATTATCACCCTAGTTGCCAAATAGGCTCACTCGTTCAATACATAATCTAACTCGTGGTAATAAAATATGTTTAAGCAGTCTCTTATCGCCAGCGCATTAATTTCAATTATCGGTGCAGCGCCAGCTTATGCTGCACAACTAACAGGTAAAGTTGTTGACGCAAACAACCAACCACTTAGTAATGTAACCATCCACCTACATGGCAAAAGCAAGTCAGTTAAATCAGATAAGAATGGCCAATTTACCATTGAAATAGATGCTGATTCTCAATTACACGTTACTAAGCCTAATTATCTTGATAAGCGTGTAGATGTAGATGAAGCCCAAGGATTTGTTCGAGTCGAATTAAAACCAACATCTGTCGAGAGCATTGTTGTTTACTCTTCTGCTCTACACAAAAATAACATGGAAATGACTTCTCCTGTCAGTGTGTTAAGTGGTGATGAGTTAAAAAATCATGCAAAACCAACGCTAGGTGAAACACTAAAAGGCCAACCTGGGATCAATGCCAGCTATTTTGGTCCGGTTAGTTCAAGTCCTATTATCCGTGGTTTAGATGGTCCTCGCGTAAAAATTACGCAAAATGGTTTAGACAGTAGCGACGCCTCGCGCGTTGGTCCGGATCACGCCAACACTAATGATTCGCTAGCCGCGCAGCAAATTGAAGTGCTAAGAGGCCCTGCAACCCTACTCTACGGCTCAGGTGCAATCGGTGGTGTGGTTAATGTCGTTGATAATCGTATTCCTACAGACGTAATCGATAGCCTCCAAGGCGCTGCCGACTACAGCCATGATACCAACTCAAATACCAATACCTTTGCGATGTTATTAGAATCCGGCTTTGACGGCTTTAACTTCCATTTCGATGGCGTTAAGCGTAAAGGTGGTGATTATGAAACCCCAAATTTTGCGCTGCCGCACGACGAACATGAAGAACACGAGCATGAACATGAAGGCGAAGCGCATGCCCACGACGCAGAAGAGCATGAAACAGAGTACGCCAATCGCGTCGACAATACTTTTATCGACTCCGAGCAATTTAACTTAGGTACAAGTTATGTTGGCGATCATCTGACTGTTGGTTTCTCTTATGGCCGTGTTGATACGGACTATGGCATACCCGCTCACTCTCATATTGGTCATGACCATGATCACGAACATGAAGACGAAGGACATGACCACGAAGAAGAATCCGTATTTGCTCGAGTAAAGCAAGATCGTTGGCAAGGGCTTGTAAATTATGCAGTGCATAGTGATTGGCTTGAATCTATTGGTCTACGCGTGGGTTACACAGATTATGAACACGCTGAAATTGAAGATGGAAGTATTGGCACTGTATTTGAAAATGATACAACTGAGTTACGCTTAACGGCGGAACACCGCTTAGGAGATTGGCACGGCACTGTTGGTTATCATTTCTCCGACAGCGATTACGCCGCAAACGGTGCAGAAGCTTTCACGCCATCGACCAATACCAAAACGCACGCACTTTATATCCTTGAAGAACGTCGCTTTGGAGACTTCACACTTGAGTTAGGTGCTCGTATTGAAGACTACCAGTTATCAAGCAAAGGTAACCAACTGGAAGCGTACGAAGAAGATCATGACCACGAAGGTGAACACGACCATGATCACGACCATGGTGGAAACTTAGATAATGGGTTTATTTCCTATGACCTAGAAATGACCAATCTTAGCTTATCTATTGGTGGTGTATACGACTTTGCTGAAGGTCAAAACGTTGCCGTTTCGCTATCTCGCTCAGAGCGAGCACCATTAACCGCCGAATTGCTTTCAAATGGCATTCATATCGCAACAAGCACCTATGAACTAGGACTTGGTTATGAGCTAGAAGGCGATCATTTACACTTTGAGCCACAAGATATTGAACAAGAAACATCAAACAACTTAGACATCAGCTTTAGAAAGTTCTCAGGTGACTTTGGTTATACCGTTAACTTCTTCTACAACGACATCGAAAACTTCTACTATCAGGCATTAACAGACTATATCTATAGTCCAGAGCACGGTTTAGAAGTGGCAGATCATGAACATGAAGGCGCTGTTCCAGTGTTTAAGTTTGAAAGCAGTGACGCCAAACTATATGGTCTTGAGTTTGATGCCCATTACAAATTAAGCAACTTTGCACGCGTTAAAGTGTTTGGTGACTCACTAACAGCGAAGTTAGATAACGACGAATATTTACCACGTATCCCAAGCAACAAGCTAGGTCTTGATTACGAACACAGTTACGAGAACTTAACAGCTAATTTCACGGTGACGCATTACTTCAAGCAAGACAACATCGCAAGCTATGAAAGTGAAACTAAAGGCTACACGTTAGTGGATATGTCTTTTAACTATGACTTTGAGTTTATGGGCAGTGACATAGTTGGTTATGTTAACCTTGATAACCTAACAGATGAGCTAGGCTTTGTGCATAGCTCGTTTATTAAAGAGCAAGCTCCACTTCCAGGTCGTAATATCAAGCTTGGTATCAGAGGCTACTTTTAATACCGATTCCTTTCTTTTATAGAAGCCAAAAAGCTACCTCTTGTGGGTAGCTTTTTTATTTGGATTATTTATATTTTACTAC